>NZ_JALJRJ010000010.1:0-217542 GCF_024519755.1 Micromonospora sp. Mcm103 | reverse complement strand
CTGCCGTCGGGGTGTGCGTTTCATCCGCGGTGCCGGTGGGCCGACGTGAACGGCGGCCGGTCCCGTACCGAGGTGCCCGAGCTGCGGGAGGCCGGAGCGCCGGGTCACCTGGTCGCCTGCCATCTGTCGGCGGGGGATCGGGAGCGGATCTACCGCGACGAGGTGGCCCAGGTGGGGGTGGCCCGATGAGTACCGAGACCGAGCCGCTGCTGTCGGTGCGCGGCCTGACGAAGCACTTCCCCGTGCGGCAAGGGCTGCGCACCACTGGTGCGGTGCGGGCGGTGGACGGGCTGGACTTCGACGTGCGTCCCGGCGAGACGCTCGGGTTGGTGGGGGAGTCGGGGTGTGGGAAGACCACGACCGGGCGGATGCTGGTCCGGCTACTCGAACCCACCGCCGGCAGCATCGCGTTCGCGGGGCGGGACATCACCCACGCGAAACGGGGTGAGCTGCGGGGGCTGCGGCAGGACCTGCAGATCATCTTCCAGGACCCGTACGCGTCGCTGAATCCCCGCCACACGGTCGGGCGGATCGTGGCGATGCCGTTGCAGGTCAACCGGATCACCCCATCCGGCGGCGTCAAACACCGGGTGCAGGAGCTGCTGGAACTGGTCGGGTTGAATCCGGAGCACTACAACAGGTATCCGCACGAGTTCTCCGGCGGGCAGCGCCAGCGCATCGGCATCGCCCGCGCCCTGGCGTTGAAGCCGAAACTGATCGTGGCCGACGAACCCGTCTCGGCGCTGGACGTGTCCATCCAGGCGCAGGTCATCAACCTGCTGCGCAGCCTGCAACACGACCTCGACCTGGCGTTCGTGTTCATCGCCCACGACCTGGCCGTGGTGCGGCACTTCTGCCACCGCGTCGCCGTCATGTACCTCGGCAAGATCGTCGAGATCGGCGACCGCGACACCATCTACACCCGCCCCCAGCACCCCTACACCCGGGCACTGCTGTCCGCGATCCCCGACGTCACCACCCTCGGGCCCGCCGGACGGATCCGCCTCACCGGCGACGTGCCGACGCCACTCAACCCGCCGTCGGGCTGCCGCTTCCGCACCCGCTGCTGGAAAGCCACCGACCGGTGCGCCACCGAAGAGCCGGCGCTGACCACGCGGGACGACGGCCGGCAGCTCGCCGCCTGCCACTACCCGGAGAGCGGACCGGTCGGCGTGCCGACCGGCGAACCCGTGGAGGTGTCCCAATGAGCCTGTCGCCGGTCGAGGGCGTCGCGCTCGCCGAGATCGAGTCGCCCGGCGAGGGCGGCGAGAGCGGCAAGAAGGAGTTCGTCGGCCGGTCACCCGGCCAGCTCGCCCTCGCGCGGCTCAAGCGGGACCGCACCGCGCTGATCAGCGGCGGCCTGCTGGCGTTCTTCGTGCTCGTCGCGCTCGCCGTGCCGCTCATCGAGGCGCTGTACGGGGTGGGCCCGAAGGAGCAGTTCCAGAGTCGCCTCGACGGCTACGGCATGCCGTTGGGCTACGCCGGGGGCGTGACCGGTGAGCACTGGTTCGGGCTGGAACCCGGTCTCGGCCGGGACATCTTCATCCGGATGGTGCACGGGCTGCGGACGTCGCTGTTCATCGCGTTCGCCGCGGCCGTGCTGACCGCGGTGATCGGCGTGACGCTGGGAACGCTCGCCGGCTACCTGGGCGGCTGGCTGGACACGGTGATCAACTGGATCACCGACCTGACCCTGGCCATGCCGTTCCTGATCATCGCGCTGGCCCTGATGCCGACCGTCGCGCTGCGCTTCTACGGACAGCGCGAGGCCGTGCCGGCGTACTTCCAGATCGGTGTGCTCATCGCGATCTTCGCCCTCTTCGGCTGGACCGGTACGGCCCGGCTGGTCCGCGGGCAGATCATCGCGCTGCGGGAACGCGAGTTCGTGGAGGCGGCGCGGGCCAGCGGCGCGGGTCTCGGGCACATGCTGTTCCGCCAATTGCTGCCGAACGCCTGGGCGCCGATCCTGGTCGCCTTCTCGCTGGCGGTGCCGCAGTACATCACCAGCGAGGCCGCGCTGTCGTTCATCGGCGTCGGCCTCACCGACGAGACGCCGAGCTTCGGCCGCATGATCTACCGCAGCCTCGACTACCTGCAGACCGACCCGGCGTACGTCTTCTTCCCGGGCATCACCATCTTCGCGCTCGTGTTCGCCTTCAACCTCTTCGGTGACGCGCTGCGCGACGCGCTCGACCCGAAGTCGTCCCGGTAGGAGGCCGGTCCATGACGCGATTCCTCATCCGCCGGCTGCTGTCCGCCGCGCTCACGTTGTTCGCGGTGAGCGTGCTCAGCTTCCTGATGTTCTTCGCGCTGCCCCGGGACCCGGTCACCGGCATGTGCCCGAAGAACTGCAACCCGGAGCGACTGGAGCGGGTCCGCCAGGAACTGGGCCTGCGTGATCCGCTGATCAGCCAGTACGCCGGCTACATGAAGGGCATCTTCACCGGCCGGGACCTGGGCAGCGCCCAGGGCGGCCGGTGCGACGCCCCCTGCCTCGGCTGGTCGTACGTGTCGAACGAGGCGGTCTCGGACACCATCGCCCGGGTGCTGCCGGTGACGCTGAGCATCGTCATCCCGGCGGCGATCCTGTGGCTGCTGCTCGGCGTCGGCCTGGGCATGCTCTCGGCGCTGCGCCGGGGCAGCTGGCTGGACCGGGCCGCGATCGGCTTCTCGCTCACCGGCGCCTCGTTGCAGCTCTACTTCGTCGGCGCGGTGCTGCTCATCGTCTTCGTCTACAACCTGCGCCTGCTGCCGGTGCCGAGCTACACCTCGTTGTTCGACAATCCGTTGAAGTGGACGAGCGGGCTGGTGCTGGCCTGGGTGGCGCTGGCGTTCCTCTTCTCCGCGATCTACGCGCGACTGTCCCGGGCGCAGATGCTGGAGACACTCTCGGAGGACTTCGTCCGGACCGCGCGGGCGAAGGGCCTGGCCAAACGCAAGGTGTACGGCCGGCACGCGCTGCGCGCCGCGATCACACCGGTGGTGACGATCGCCGGTCTGGACGTGGGCGGGGCGCTGGGCGGCACGGTGATCACCGAGACGACATTCGGTCTGAACGGGATGGGGCGTACCGCTGTGGACGCGGTCCGCTCGGGCGACCTGCCGACGATCATGGCGACGGTGCTGATCGCGGCGGTCTTCGTGGTGCTGGCGAACGTGGTGGTGGACCTGCTCTACGCGGTGATCGACCCGCGGGTACGGCTCGGCTGAACCGCGACGAAATTTATCGACAACTGTTATCCAACTCGTAGCTTTTCTTCTTTACGATCCTCGGGACGTCGGCGGATGCGCTCGGCGCACGGGTGGAGGAGGTAGGACATGCGACCACGCGCAGCGGCCGCCGCTGGCGGCGCCATCGCACTGGTTGTGGCACTCGGTGCCTGCTCGGAGAACACGGGCGAGGGCACCAAGGTGGACGGCAACCGGCAGCAGACCGGGGTCATCGCGACCGACCCCAAGGACTCGCAGGGCCCGGCCGCCGAGATCGACGGCGCGGCCAAGGGCGGGACGTTCACCATCATCCGGGAGACCCCCATCTCCCACCTGGACCCGCAGCGGACGTACTCGTTCGCCGGCCTGATGGCCAACCCGCTCTTCGCCCGCTACCTGACCACCTGGAAGGACGACGGCAAGGGTGGCCTGGTCCTCGTGGGTGACCTGGCCGAGACGCCGGGCAAGAACGTCAACAACGACTGCAAGGTCTGGGAATTCACCATCAAGGACGGGGTGAAGTTCGAGGACGGCAGCCCGATCACCTCGAAGGAGATCGCGTACGGCATCGCCCGCTCCTTCGACCCGGACCTCACCGGCGGCCCCACCTACATCCAGGAGTGGCTTGCCGACACCGCGCAGTACGACACCAAGTGGGACTTCAAGAAGAACAAGACGTCGCTGCCGCCGGGCCTGACCACGCCGGACGACAAGACGCTGCGCTTCGAGTTCGCCAAGCCCCGCTGCGACCTGCCGTTCGCGGTCTCGCTGCCCACCACGGCGCCGCTCAAGCCGGAGAAGGACACCGGGGTCAACCTCGATCAGAAGCCGTTCTCGTCCGGCCCGTACAAGATCGCCAAGAACCAGGTCGGCGTCCAGCTCACGCTCGACCGCAACCCGAACTGGGACGCCAAGACCGACCCGGTGCGGCACCAGTACCCGGACCAGTTCGTCTGGACCTTCGGCCCGACCCAGGACGCCGCAAACAACCGGGTGATCGCGGACAACGGCGCCGACCAGAGCGCGCTCGCCTTCAACTCCGTTCCGCCCGCCCTCGTCGCGAAGGTGGCCGGTGACCCGGCGCTGAAGTCCCGGACCCTGCTGTCGCCGACCCCGAGCGCCAACCAGCTCGTGATCAACACCCAGCGCGTCAAGGACCTGAAGATCCGCCAGGCGCTCAACTACGCGATCGACCGCGAGGGCCTGATCAAGGCGCTCGGTGGCCAGACCGTCGCCCAGCCGATCACCACGCTGATGCCGCCGTCGACAATCGGCTACAAGGCGTACGACGCGTACCCGGCCGGCGCCACCGGCAACATGGAGAAGGCCAAGGAACTGCTCGGCGGCCAGACGCCCGAGCTGGTCTTCGGCGCCGCCGACAACACCGACGAACAGCAGATCGCGGTTCAGCTCAAGGGCAACCTGGAGCGCGCCGGCTTCAAGATCACGATCCGGAACATCCCGGACGACGCGAAGCTGGACGAGGTCAAGAAGAAGAACAACCCCTGGGACCTGTACATCGGCAACTGGGCGGCGGACTGGCCCAGCGGCGCGTCGATCCTGCCGGTGCTCTACGACGGCCGGACCATCAAGGCCGAGGGCAACAGCAACTCGTCCTACTTCAACGACGACGCGATCAACGCCGAGATGGACCGCATCCTGGCGCTGCCGCCGTCCGAGCAGGGCCCGGAGTGGGGCAAGCTCGACGAGCGGATCATGAAGGAGCACGCGCCGGTGGTGCCGCTCTACGTGGACGTGGCGTACAACGTGCACGGGTCCAAGGCGGGCGGGGTGTTCATCTCCTCCGTGTTCGGCTACCCGAACTTCGTCAACGCGTACGTCAAGCAGTAGCCCGTAGCTGAAGGAAGGGCCCCTTGTTGACGCCTCGCGTTAACAAGGGGCCCTTCCTCTACCGCAGGCGTTAAAAGGGGGCCCTTCCTTACAAGTAGCGGCGGAGGAAGTCCAGCTCCAGCCGGAGCAGGCGCTCGGACACCCCGCCGGCGGCCAGGTGGCTCGCGCCGGTCAGCGGCAGCACCGCGTGCGGGCGGCCCGTCGCCAGCAGCGCCGCCGACAGCCGCAGCGTGTGCGCGGCCAGCACGTTGTCGTCGGCCAGGCCGTGCACCAGCAGCATCGGCCGGGCCTGCGCCGGGTCGCCCAGCGGCTCGGCGGCCAGCTCGACCAGCGAGTGGTGGGCGTACACGTCCATCCCGTCTTCCGGCATGCCCAGGTAGCGCTCGCTGTACGCGGTGTCGTACAACGCCCAGTCGGTGACCGGCGCGCCCACGATCGCGCACTTGAACAACTCCGGGTGCCGCAGCACCGCGAGCCCGGCCAGCCAGCCGCCGAACGACCAGCCGCGCACCGCCACCCGTTCCAGGTCCAGATCCGGGTGCTTGTCGGCGAGCGCGGTGAGCGCGTCCACCTGGTCGGTGAGGATCACGTCGGCGACCCGCCTGTGGATCGCCTTCTCGAACGACGGCGCGATGCCCGGCGTACCCCGGTTGTCGATGGTGACCACCGCGAAGCCCTGCTCGGCCCACCACTGCCGTTCCAGCCAGACACTGCGGGCCGCCACCACCTCCTGGTGGCCGGGCCCGCCGTAGACGTCCAGCAGCACCGGCAACCGGGTGCCCTTGACGTGCTCGGCCGGGTAGAGCACCGCGCTGGGCAACCGCCTGTCGGTCACCCGGACCATCGTCGGCCGCGGCGCGTACGAGCAGGTGGCGGCGAACGAGCGCAACTCGCCCACCTCGCGGTCGCCGTGCCACACCCGCCAGCGGACCCCCGGGTGCTCCAGCGAGGCGATGCCCACCGCCAGCGTGGACCCGCCGATCGAGGCGGTGTGCCAGCCGGGGTCGCTGCCCATCCGGCGGGCGTCCACGCCGCCGCCGATGGTGGTCCGCACCCGGTAGAGGTGGCGCTGGCTCGGTTCTCCCTCGCTCGCCTCCACCAGCAGGTCCGCCGCCGCGTTCGGGCCGTTCGGCAGCCGTCCGACCACCCGCCGCACGTACAGCGAGGGTGGGGTGAGCAGGGTGCCGTCGGCGAACAGGCAGCGGGCGTCGTACCCGTCGTGGGCCAGCTCGCCGCCGACCAGCACCCGCCCGTCGGGCAGGTGCGCCGGGGTGCCGGGGATCGGCTCCACCCAGCGCGGGTCGGCCAGTTCGGCGTGCACCTGCGTCTCCCCGGTGCGCGGGTCCACCGCGAGCACCAGGCCGTGCTGCTGCGAGCGGCGCAGCACGGTGATGAGCGGCCCGCCCTCGGTCCAGTCCACCGAACTGAGGTACGGATAGGTCTCGCGGTCCCAGTGCACGTCGACCCAGCCGCCGTCGAGGTCGAGCAGGTGCAGGCTGACCTCCGCGTTCGGCCCACCCGCCACCGGGTACGCGAGCGACGTCGGCGGGGTCGCCGGGTCGGCCGGGTCGTGCAGGTACCAGCGTTCCAGGCGGGATTCGTCGACCCGGGCGGCCAGCACGCTGCGCCCGTCCGGCGCCCACCAGTAGCCCCGGTAGCGGTGGAACTCCTCGGCCGCGATGTGCTCGGCCAGCCCCCAGGTGACGCCGTGGTCCTCCCCGGCGAGCAGGTTGTCCGTGCCGTCCGGCTCGACCACCCGCAACTGGCCCCGGCGCACCCCCTCGGCGGCGTCGGTGACGTACGCGAGCCGCTCGCCGGCCGGATCGGGGCGCGGGTCGATCACCGGCCCGATCGCCGCCACCTCGATCACGTCGCCGTGCACCAGGTCGGCCCGGAACAGCCGCCCGGCCAGCGCGAACGCGGCGACCCGGCCGGCCGAGTCCAGCGCGTACGAGCCGATGCCGCCGGAGCTGAGCCGCAACCGCTCGCGTAGCGCCCGTTCGCCGGGGGCGAGGCGGGCCGGCTCGGCGTCGGTGCCCAGCAGCACCGCCGGGTCCGCTACCAGTCGTTCCTCGCCGCTGTCGACGTCGAGCAGCCAGAGCGCGTCGGCCGGGTCCTCCGGTCCCGCGGAACGCAGGAAGATCACCCGGGCGCCGTCGCCCGCGACGGTGACGGCACGCGGCGCCCCGTGGCTGAACCGACGGGTACGGGCGGCCAGCTCGGGAAAGTCCACGCCTGCAGAGTAGGCGGGCGCCGGAGGTGATGTGGCCGACCTGGGCGGACGCATCACCGTCGAGCGGGCAGGACCGCCGGTTAGAGTGACGGGCGTGACGACGCTGCCCGACCGACGCCTCCTGCTGGTCCACGCGCATCCGGACGACGAGTCGATCGGGACCGGCGCGACGATGGCGCACTACGCCGCCACCGGCGCCCACGTCACGCTCGTGACCTGCACGCTCGGTGAGGAGGGCGAGATCCACGTCCCGGCGCTGGCCCAGCTCTGCGCGGCCGAGGCGGACCAGCTCGGCGGCTACCGGATCGGCGAGCTGGCGGCCGCCTGCGCCGCGCTCGGCGTGACCGACCACCGGTTCCTCGGCGGCGCGGGCCGCTACCGCGACTCCGGCATGATGGGCCTGGCCACGAACGAGCACCCGCGGGCGTTCTGGCAGGCCGACCTGGACACCGCCGCCGGGTACCTGGTGGAGGTCATCCGCGAGGTCCGCCCCCAGGTGCTGGTCACGTACGACCCGGACGGCTTCTACGGCCACCCCGACCACATCCAGGCGCACCGGGTGGCGATGCGGGCGGTGGAACTGGCCGCGGCCGAGGGGATCGCCCCGGCGAAGGTCTACTGGACGGCGATGCCGCGCAGCGTGCTCGACGCGGGCCTGGAGACGTTCACCGAGTCGTCGGACAACCCGTTCGCCGGCATCGAGAGCGCCGACGAGCTGCCGTTCGGCACGCCTGACGCGGAGATCGCCGCCCGGATCGACGGCACCGACCGGCACGCCGCCAAGGAGGCGGCGATGCGCGCCCACGCCACCCAGATCCCGGCGAACTCGTGGCTCTACTCGATCGCCGGCAACTTCGGCGGCGAGTTCATGGGCGTCGAGTACTTCACGCTCGCGGTCGGCGAGAAGGGGCCGGGCACCGGCCCGTACGGCTGGGAGGACGACCTCTTCGCCGGCATCGCCCTGGACGACCCGCGGCGGTCCCCGGTCGCGGCGGCCGGTCTCCGGTGACGCTGCCGGCCGTACCCGTGTCGACACTCCCCGAGCAGCCGCCGACGGCCGCGACGCCGAGCCCGGCGGAGCGGGTGCTCGACCGCGCGCTGCGGGTGGCCGGCGGCGTCGTGACGGTCTGGGCCGGCGTCCTGCTGGCGCTGCTCGACCTGATCTTCGCGACCTGGGCCTGGGAGACCGTGCAGGGCCGCTCCGGCGGGCTGCGGGCGCTTCTCGGTATCGGCCTGGTGACCGCCGGCGTCGTCGCCGTGGTGGCGACGACTGTGCTGCTGGGCCGGTTCGCCCACCTGTCGACGGGTACGCGCTGGGCGGTGGCGCTCGGCGCGCTGCCGTGGTTCCTGGTGATCGTGGTGGGGGGTTTCCGGACCGTCGAGGGCGATCTGGCGCTCGCCGGTGACAACGTGCTCGGCCTCGCGCTGATCGTGGCCGGCGCGGTCACGTTCGCGGTGCTGGGCTTCCGGCACCTGGTGACGCCGCCCGACGCACGGTGAGGTGCTGACGCCGCACAGCTCGCGGTGGTAGACATTCCAGCCAAGAGGCCCGCCGAGGGAGCGGGCGGTACGGGCGGGAGGCGTGCGATGGGTCAGCGGTGGCGTGCGGTAGGCGTGCTGGCGGCCGCGTTGTTCGGGGTGAACGTGGTGGCCCGGCTGGTCATCAGATTCGCGTTCCCGGACGACGACACCGCGTCCGGCCGCGTCTCGCTCGCCATGTTCCTGGTCATCGGGCTGATCCTGGCCGGCACCGCGTTCCGGTGGGGTGCCGACCGGCCGCTGGGCCGCTGGGCCGGTGACCTGGCCGCCGCGGTCGCGGTCGCGCTGGCGCTCACCGTGTTCGTCGGTCCGCTGCTGGTCGGGGAGAACCCGTTCGGCGGCGGCGCGGGCCTGTTCTTCGCCCAGATCTGGCTCTATCTCGCGGCCACCGCGGCGGGCGTGCTCGTCGGCTACCTGATCCTGACCGCGCTGGGCCGGGACTACCGGTCCCGCCAGCTCAAGCGGTACGCCGAGATGAAGCGCACCCGGCCTCGCAAGATCGTCCGGCGCTGACCGCTCCGCCGCTCAGGCCGCCGGGGCGACCCGGGTCAGGTAGGTGTGGTGGGTGGTGAAGCCGAGCCCCCGGTAGAGCGCCACGGCGCCGGTGTTGCTCTGCTCGACCTGGAGGAACGCGTGGGTGGCGCCCTCGGCGGCGCCCCACCCGGCCAGGGCGCGTACGACAGCGGCGGCAAGCCCTCGGCGGCGCGCCTGCGGCACCGTCTCCAGCAGGCTGACGCCGAGCCAGCGGCCCCCGCCGGTCACCGTGCCCCGCCCGACCGCGAGCAGCCGGCCGTCCTCGCGCAGCTCGGCGAAGCGGACCCGGGGCGTGCCGGTGAGCACCTGCCGGGCGGCGTCCGGCAGCCCGCCCTTGCGACCGGCGGCGATCGCCAGCCAGTCGTCGGCGGGCGCGTCCGCCAGCGTCACCGGCGGCACCCCGGCGGCGTCGGCCGGCGGCGGTGCAGCGGTCAGGGTGCGCAGCGGGACGGTCTGCACCAGCACCGGCGGCCGGGACGTCCAGCCGCGCGCGTCCAGCTCCGCCCCGACCGGGGCGGCGAGCGGCAGCGGGGTGTTCACCAGGGCGGGCCCGCCGCGCTCGGCGTACCAGCGCTGCACCGCGTCCAGCGCGGCGGGCAGCGGCCGGTCCGGGTCGCCCACCGGCAACGCGCTGTTGGCCCGGCCGGTCCAGCCGCCGGCCCAGCGCAGCCGCCAGTCGCCGAGCCGTCCGCGTACCGGCGCGGGCCACGCCTCGTCGGCGGCCAGCTCCAGCGCCACCACGGCGGCGGCGGTGGGCCGCCGGGCCGGCGGCACCCGCTTGGCCCGGTGCACCTCGGCCACCGGTACGCGCAGCGGCCCGGCGTCGGTGGACAGAGTGATGTGGGTCTCGCTCAGCTCCACGAGCTCACCGAGCGCGTCGGAGAACAGCGTGCGGCCCTCGCGAATCCCCACAATCCGGCGGACCACGATCCGGTGTCCCACGTCCTGCTGTCGGAGCACGATCGACCCCCTCCCCGGCGAGATACTAGGCTCTTACCGTTGCGGTTGATCGCGACGAGTCTTGCGGAGGAGAAGACCGGTGACCTACATCATCGCCGAGCCGTGCGTGGATGTGCTCGACAAGGCATGCATCGAGGAGTGCCCGGTCGACTGCATCTACGAGGGCAACCGGATGCTCTACATCCACCCCGACGAGTGCGTCGACTGTGGTGCCTGTGAGCCGGTCTGCCCGGTGGAAGCGATCTTCTACGAGGACGACGTCCCGGAGCAGTGGAAGGACTACACCGGGGCCAACTACGAGTTCTTCGAGGACCTGGGCTCGCCCGGTGGCGCCTCGAAGATCGGCAAGGTGGAGAAGGACGCCACCTTCGTCGCCGCGCAGCCGCCGCGCGGCGAGGGCCACTGAACCGGCGCTCGCCGGTCTCGGCACGGCTGCCCGACTTCACCTGGGACACCCTGGACGCCGCGGCCGCCACGGCCGCGGCGCACCCGGGCGGTCCCATCAACCTGTCGATGGGCACGCCGGTCGACCCGGTGCCAGAGCTGATCCGCCAGGCCCTGGCCGACGCGTCGAACGCGCCGGGCTACCCGCTGACCGCCGGTACGCCCGCTCTGCGGGACGCGATCGCGGCGTGGGTCGCGCGGGCCTGCGGCGCGGGCGTCGACGGCCTGGGTGTGCTGCCGACGATCGGCTCCAAGGAGCTGGTGGCCTGGCTGCCCACGCTGCTCGGGCTCGGCCCCGGTGACGTGGTGGTGGTGCCGTCGGTGGCCTACCCGACCTACGAGGACGGGGCCCGCCTGGCCGGCGCGACGACGGTACGCACCGACTCGCTGACCGCGCTGGGCCCGGATCCCCGGGTCCGCCTGGTCTGGGTCAACTCGCCCGGTAACCCGACCGGCCGGGTGCTGCCCGCCGCCCACCTGCGCAAGGTGGTCGAGTGGGCGCGCGAGCGCGGCGCGGTGGTCGCCAGCGACGAGTGCTACCTGCCGCTGGGCTGGGACGCCGAGCCCGTCTCGGTGCTCTCGCCCGAGGTGTGCGGCGGCTCGTACGACGGCGTGCTGGCGGTGCACTCGCTGTCCAAGCGCTCCAACCTGGCCGGCTACCGGGCCGGGTTCGTCGCCGGTGACCCGGCGCTGGTGGCCGAGCTGCTCAAGATCCGCAAGCACGCGGGTCTGATCGTGCCCGCGCCCGTGCAGGCCGCGATGGTGGCCGCGCTCGGCGACCAGGAGCACGCCGACGCCCAGCGGGAGCGCTACCGCGTCCGGCGGGAGAAGCTGCGCGCGGCGTTCACCGCCGCCGGCTTCACCGTCGAGCACTCCGAGGCCGGGCTCTACCTCTGGCTCACCCGGGACGAGGACTGCTGGGAGACCGTGGACTGGCTGGCCCGCCGCGGCATCCTGGTGGCCGCCGGTGTCTTCTACGGTCCGGCCGGCGCCCGGCACGTCCGGGTGGCCCTCACCGAGTCCGACGAGCACGTGGACGCGGTGGCCGGGCGGCTCGCCGAGGCCTGACGTGGCGGGCGGGCTGGCGCGGGCGGCGGTGGTCGGCACCGGGCTGATCGGCGGTTCGGTGCTGCTGCGGCTGCACTCCGCCGGGCTCGACGTCGCCGGTTGGGATCCCGATCCGGCGGCCCGCCGGCTGGTACGCGACCGGGGCGTCGACGCGCCCGACACGCTCGAGGAGGCGGTCACCGGCCGGGACGTGGTGTTCCTCTGCGGCCCGCTGCCCACGCTGCCGGCGACACTGGCCCGGGTCGCCGCGGTGACCGACGACGACTGCGTGCTCACCGATGTGGGCAGCGTCAAGGCCGAGGTGAGCACCGCCGCCATAGTGCAAGGGCTCGGGCACCGGTTCGTGCCGGGGCACCCGATGGCCGGCGCGGACCGGGCCGGAGCGGGCGCGGCCGGCCCGGACCTGCTCGACGGCGCCGCCTGGGTGCTCTGCCCGGGGCCGGCCGGCCTGGGCGCGTTCCGGCGGCTGGCGGTGCTGCTGGTGGACGCCTTCCACGCCCGGGTGGTGCCGATGTCCGCCCCGGAACACGACGGCGCCGCCGCGCTCGCCTCGCACGTACCGCACGTGCTGGCGGGAGCGCTGGCCGGCACCGTGCAGCGGTCGGCGTTGCGGGACGCGGTGCTGACGCTCGCCGCCGGCAGCTTCTCCGACGGCACCCGGGTCGCCGGCGGACCGCCCGAACGGACCGCGAACATGCTGCTCGGCAACCGGGACCGCGTCCTCGCCGAGCTGGACGCGCTCGGCGCGTTCCTGAGCGAGCTGACCGAGGCGCTGCGCGGTGGCGACGCCGGTGCGCTGACGGACCGGTTCGCCGAGGGGCGGGACGTCCGCGCGACGCTGCGGGCGCGTACGTTCACCACGCACCGGCGGGAGTTCCCGGCCGCCGCCGACCACGCCGGCGAGCTGGCGTACCTGCGGGAGCTGGGCGCGGCGGGCGGTCACCTGAGCGGGGTACGGGAGACGGCCGGCGCGGTCACCTACATGGGGCACCTGCCGGCCACCCCGCCGTTAGGCTGAGCGGCATGGCTGACGCACCGGTCGTGGCGGTACGCGGTGAGGCGTACCGGGAGGTGGCTCCCGAGTTGGCCCGGTTCACTGTGACGGCGACGGCGCGCGACCGGGACCGGGAGACCACGCTGACCCGGCTGGCCGAACGGGCCGCCGCGGTGCGCGCGCTGCTCGACGGGGCCGGGCCCGTGGTGGAGCGCCGGGAGACCGGCCAGGTCCACGTCCGGCCGGTGACGAAGCGCGCCGGCGAGCGGGTGGTGGCCTATCAGGGCAGCGTGAGCACCACCGTGACGACCACCGACTTCACCGCGCTCGGCGAGCTGATGCTCCGCCTGGCCGACCAGGAGCAGGTCGAGGTGGCCGGGCCGGTGTGGTCGCTGCGGCCGGACAGCCCGGCCTACCGGGAGGCGCGGCAGGCCGCCATCGCCGACGCGCTGGTCCGGGCCCGGGAGTACGCCGAGGCGCTCGGCGCCCGGGTGGTCGCGTTGCGCGAGCTGTCCGACACCGGGATGAGCGCCGCCCCGCCGATGATGGTCAAGGCGGCGTACGCGCGCTCCGGCGAGCCGGAGCGCGAACTGGAGCTGGACCCGGCGCCGCAGCCGGTGCACGCGGCGGTCGAGGCGCGGTTCACCATCAGCGAGCCGGTGCTGGGCTGATGCCGGCGGCGGAGGTGCTCGGGCTCGACGACCTGGTCGCCCGGGCGCGTGCGCTGGCCGAGGCCGGACCGCGTCAGCTGCTCGGCATCGCCGGCGCGCCCGGGGCGGGCAAGTCCACCCTGGCGGAACGGATCGTGGCCGCACTCGGCCCGGTCGCCCGGCTGGTCCCGATGGACGGCTTCCACCTGGCCGGGTCCGCGTTGGCGCGGCTGGGCCGGGCGGGGCGCAAGGGCGCGCCGGACACGTTCGACGTCAACGGCTTCGTCTCCGTGCTGCGCCGGTTGCGCCGGCTGGAACCGACGTCGGTGTGGGCGCCGGAGTTCCGCCGGGACCTGGAGGAGCCGGTCGCCGGGGCGATCGAGGTGCCGCCCGAGGTGCGCCTGGTGGTCACCGAGGGCAACTACCTGCTGCTGCGGGACGACCCGTGGGAGGAGGTGCGCACGCTCGTACACCAGATCTGGTTCCTGGATCTGGACGCGGAGCTGCGGCTGCACCGGCTCACCGCGCGCCACGAGGCGTACGGGAAGTCGCCGGAGCAGGCCCGCGCCTGGGCGCTCGGCAGCGACGAGGAGAACGCCCGGCGGGTGGCCGGCACGGCCGAGCACGCCGACCTGGTGGTACGCCTGGCCGATCCGCCGCAGGCGTGAGGCCGGGCGAGGTCAGCCGCCGGTCCGCTGGCGTGGTGACGGCACGGTGCGGCGCAGCAGCCGGGACACCACCGCGCGCTCGCGGGTGAACTCCACCGACTCGGGATAACCGCTGTGGCTGCGGATGGGCGGGTCGGCCACCTCGCCGCCGGACGGGTGCAGCGCTTCCGGGTCGGCCACCGGCACGTCCCGCTGACCGGCGCTGACCTGCCAGCCCAGCGGGTCGGTGTCCCGCCAGAAGTTCGTCCAGGCCACGTGCCCGCCGGGCCAGGTGAGCGCGCCGGCCAGCGCCCGCAGCCGTTCCGGCCCGAAGTAGGACGGGAAGACCCGCCCGTAGAGCCGGGTGAGCTGGCAGCCGTAGGAGAAGAACCAGGTCCGTAGCCGCCACCGGCGGGGCAGTTGCAGCAGTACCGCGGCGCAGATGACGGTGCCCTGGCTGTGCCCGGAGAGGATGACGCCGTCCATCCGGTCGCCGTGGTGCGGCGGCAGTGCCAGCAGTCCCGCCACCCGGGTCTGGAGTTCCGGTACGGCGCGTTCGGCGTAGCTGGGCGGCGCGAGCGGATGCGCGGCCCGGGGCCAGAACGTGCACACGTCCCAGATCACGCCGACCGAGCGGCGTACCGAGTCGGTGCGGTAGACGAGCAGCCCGAGCGCCGCCATCACCACCGGCAGCCAGCCGAGCAGCGTGTCGCCGCGCTCGGCGGTCCAGTGGATGGCGTTCTGCCAGCCGGACGGGGACAGCGGGCTGGGCCGCTCGCCGGACAGCGCGGCGGCGCAGCAGAGGGTGACCAGGAGGGCGCAGAACGCGGCGTAGCAGCCCAGCAGCCGTACCGCGTGCTCGCCGATCAGCCGGTGCAGCGCCCGGTAGGTGCTGACGTCGCGGCAGCGCCGCAGGTCGTGTGCGGACAGGCCGGGGGTGGCGGCCAGCCGGGCGTACTCCACCCGGCGCAGCCGGTGCAGCAGGACGACGGCCCGGATCAGCATCCCGATCAGCGCGGCCAGGCCGATCGCGCAGGCCAGCCCGGCCCAGAAGACGGCCAGCGGCGGCACGACCCGGCTCGGGCCGCTCGGTTCGGCCGACGCGTCGAGCCGGTCGCTGACCCAGTAGAGCAGCCCGGCGCAGTACGCCACCGCCATCATCCAGCCGAACCCGGCGATGACCGCCGGGGCGCAGCCGCGCCAGGCGAGATCGGTGTACGCGCCGAGCGGCTGGGTCGGCACCGCCGGCCGCAGGCGGGGCAGGAACAGTCCGGCGGCGGCCAGCGCGACGGCCGGACCGACGAGCATCCAGGTGCGCAGCTCGCCCGGCGCGGCGGGCAGCACGGGCAGCCCGCGTTCGATCCACGTCGCGCCGAGCGGCAGCAGCACCATGCCGGCGACGGGGCCGATCAGCGCCCGGCGGCCGGAGCGGTTCGCCGCGGCGATGGCGAGCAGCAACAGCACCTGGTACGCGAGCAGCCACGCGACAGCCGTGTCGTACCCGGGCAGCGACCTGTCGGTGCGGCAGCCGGCGGTGGCCGGCTGCGCCGTGCACCCGTCCGGCGGCCGGTACGCCGACAGCGGCTGCCCGGCCACCCCCTCGGGGAGCAGCAGCAGGGTGAACGCCCCGGCCAGTCCGAGCGCGGTGAGCGCCACGACCGCCGCGCTCCACCGTCCGAGCGGGGTGGCGCCCTGCCGCCGGCTCAGCCACGGCCGGGCGACAGCGATCACGGCGATCACCACCACGGCGGCGAGCAGCGCCACTGTGGGCCAGGCGACGGCGGCCCGCACACCACGCGGCGGGTCCATGATCATCACGGCGGTGACCGGCACGGCGGCGGCGCTGACCGCCCCGGCGCACAGGTGCAGTACGGCGGCCCGGCGCAGTTGCCCCTCCCCGTTCCAGAACGTCGGGTCCTGGAGCGGGTTCCGCAGCGGCTCACCCGGGTCCGGCCGTCCGTCCGGCTCGCCGTCCTCCCGGGCCGGCGCGTGGTGGTGCGGGTCCGCGGGCATCTGCGCCTCGTACTGGTAGGTGCGGAATGCGACGAGCCCGATCCCGGCCAGCACGAGCAGTGGCAGCAGCAGGCCGAGCGCGAGCGTCCGGGTGCCCTCGCGCCACCAGGGGTCGCCGAGGAACTCCCACGGCCCGGGTATCCGGCCGAGGCAGTCCGCCTCGACGCACTGCCAGGCGATGAGGTCCACGCCCACGCCGGTCACCGTGACGACGAGCGTGCAGGTCAGGCTCAGGCAGAACAGACGGATGAGCCAGGCGGTGATGCCGGACCGGCTGGCCCATCGTTCCTGGTCCGGGTCGGGCGGGATGTCGGCGCGGGCGTGCAGCGCGACGTTCGCCAGCGCGAACGGGAGCATCAGCGTCCACAGCGCCCGTTCCACGTCCCGCCGGGTCCGCGCGCCGGAGGTCAACTGCCCCCAGCTGTACGCCTCGACGGTGATCGGGTCGTCCCGGCCCGCCGCGCTGGACCGGTAGAAGCCGGTGGTCTGACCGCCGGCGACAAGTGTTGGTTGCGCACCGTCACCGTTGGTGCCTGCGGTCAGGCCGAGCAGCTGATCCGGCGGGGTGTTGGAGACCCCGTGCACCCGCAGTTCGAGGACCCGTTCCATTGTGCCTCCCGGTAAACGCACTACTACCCAGAGTGCGCGAGAGGGCGGGAATCCGCATCCGCTGGAACGGTTGTTTCCGCAGCTCAGGACGGCTGTCCCAGGCTCCTGATCGGGCGAGCGGGGTTACCCACCGCCACCACGTTCGCCGGCAGGTCGCGCGTCACCACCGCGCCGGCGCCGACCACCGTGTTCTCACCGATGGTCACTCCGGCCAGCACGATCACCCCGCCGCCGAGCCAGACGTTGTCACCGATGGTGATCGGTTTCGCGGACTCCCACTTGGCCCGGCGCGCCTCCGGTTCCACCGGGTGGGTGGCGGTGAGCAGTTGCACGTTCGGTCCGATCTGGACGTCAGTGCCGATGGTGATGCGGGCGACGTCGAGGAACACCGCGTTGAAGTTGACGAACGTGCGCGCGCCGATGTGCGTCTGGTGTCCGTAGTCGCAGTACAGCGGCGGCCGGACCCAGGCGTCCTCGCCGAGCGAGCCGAGCAGTTCGCGCAGCGCGGCGAGGCGGCCCGCCGGATCGTCGGCGGAGCTGCGGTTGAAGCGTTCACTGAGCCGGGCCGCGCGCTCCAGGTCGGCGATGATCGCGGGATCGTCGGCGATGTACTGCTCGCCGGCGAGCATCCGGTCCTTCATGGCGGTCATCGTCCGATCGTCCCGGCCCGCTCCGGTGGGTGGTGGCGGTTCCGTCGGATCGGCGACTTCCCGATGCATACGCGGTATGTAATCCTGATACCCGCGTCGATGTGTCTCTCATCGATGAAACGTTCGACGAAGGAGGAAGGTTGCTCCGGAACCGCAGAAAGCTGACGGCGTTCGGCCTCGGCCTGACGCTGGCGCTCGGCCTGCCGGTGCCCGCGCTGGCCGCCGCGCCCACCGCGCCGACCGGCCCGTCCGCCCGAACCGGGCCGTCCGCCCCGGCCGGCGTCCACCCGGTCACCGTCACCCTGATCACCGGCGACCGGGTCACCGTCGCCTCGGGCGGCCGTGCCGCGGTACGCCCCGGCGCCGGCCGCGCCGGCATCCAGTTCCTGGTCGGACGCGAGCGCGACCGGCTCACCGTGATGCCGCAGGACGCGCTCCCGCTGGTCCGCGCCGGCAAGCTCGACCGGCGCCTGTTCGACGTGAGCGGGCTGATCGAGGCCGGGTACGACGACGCGCGGCGCGGCAGCGTACCGCTGCTCGTGACGTACCGGCCGGGGACGGCCCGGCGGACGGCGACCCCGCTCGCCGGCGCGCGGGTGACCCGCGACCTGCCGGCGATCGCCGGCGCGGCGGTCGTCGCCGACAAGGGTGACACCGGCGCGCTCTGGAAGGCGGTCAGCGCCGACCGCTCCGGTGCCCGGCTCGACGCGGCGGGGGGTGTCGACCGGATCTGGCTGGACGGCCGGCGGCGGCTGACACTCGACCACAGCGTGCCGCAGATCGGCGCGCCGACCGCCTGGGCGGCCGGCTGGACCGGTAAGGGCGTGCGGGTCGCGGTGCTCGACACCGGCGTCGACCTCAGCCACCCGGACCTGGCCGGCAAGGTCGCCGAGTCGCGCAACTTCACCGAGGAGGCGGACCCGGACGACATCGTCGGGCACGGCACGCACGTCGCCTCCACCATCGCCGGCAGCGGCGCCGCCTCGGGCGGGAAGTACCGGGGCGTGGCGCCCGACGCCACGCTGCTGTCCGGGAAGGTCTGCGAGGTCTACGGCTGCACCGAGTCGGCCATCCTGGCCGGCATGCAGTGGGCCGCTGCCGAGCAGCACGCCACAGTGGTCAACATGAGCCTCAGCGGCGGCGACACCCCGGATGTGGACCCGCTGGAGGAGGCGGTCGGGACGCTCACCGAGCAGCACGGGACGCTGTTCGTGATCTCCGCCGGCAATGACGGCGTAGACGGTTCGGTCGGCTCGCCGGCCACCGCCGACGCCGCGCTCGCGGTCGGCGCGGTCGACCGGGACGACGCGCTCGCCGACTTCTCCAGCCGCGGTCCCCGGGTCGGCGACGGGGCGATCAAGCCGGACATCACCGCGCCGGGTGTGGAGATCGTGGCCGCGCGGGCCGCGCACGGCCAGATCGGCGACCCGGTGGGGGACCGGTACGCCTCGCTGTCCGGCACGTCGATGGCCGCCCCGCACGTGGCCGGCGCGGTCGCGCTGCTCGCCCAGCAGCACCCCGGCTGGACGCCCGAGCGCTACAAGGCGACGCTGATGGCCTCGGCGAAGCCGCACCCGGAGCAGACCGCGTTCCAGCAGGGCGCGGGCCGGGTCGACGTCGCCCGGGCGATCACCCAGCAGGTGACGAGCGAACCGGCCTCCGTCTCGTTCGGTGTGGCGGCCTGGCCGCACACCGACGACAAGCCGATCAGCCGGACGGTCACCTACCGCAACGGCGGGACCGCCCCGCTCACGCTCGACCTGAGCACGCAGTTCACCGGACCGGGCGGGCGGACCGCGCCGGCCGGCATGCTGACTCTCAGCGCCTCCCGGCTCACCGTTCCGGCGGGCGGCAGCGCCCAGGTGACGGTGGTGATCGACACCCGGCTCGGCGGCGCCGACGGCTACTGGACCGGCCGCCTGCTCGCCCGCGCCGGCGACGCGGTGGCGGTGACCCCGCTCGCTGTCGACCGCGAGGTGGAGAGCTATGACCTGACCGTGACCCACCGCAACCGCTCCGGCGCCCTGACCGACGGCTACTACACCGTTCTGCTGGGGCTCGACGGCGGCAGCTACCGGGACGTCTACGGCGCCGGCGGCGAGACCCGGATCCGGGTGCCGAAGGGCCGGTACGGCGCGCAGAGCCTGATCTTCGTCGACGGTGACCAGGGCTGGTCGGAGGTCTCCTTCCTCGCCCAGCCGGAACTGGTGGTGGCCGGGAACCAGCGGCTCACGCTGGACGCCCGGCGGGCGAAGCCGATCCGCACCACGGTGCCGCAGCGCGGCGCGGCACCACTGCTGATCGACCTCACCGCGGCCTGGGGATTCGGCGACTACTACAACAGCTTCGGGCTGTGGACCGACCGGTTCGAGGGCCTCTACTCGGCCCAGATCGGCCGCACCGTCTCCGACAAGGTCTTCGTCGGCGCGCTCGCCAGCCAGTGGGCCGAGCCGACAGCGCCGGAGCGCAGTCCGTACTTCTACGGCCTGAACGACCTGTTCCCGGGCCGCTTCCCGACCGGCTTCGTCCGGAACTACCGGACCGCCGACCTGGCCACCGTCGCCAACCGGTTCGCCGCCGGCTACAGCGGGATGGACAACGAGCTGGTCGTCTACGCGGAGCCCGACTACAACATGGGCGGCTCGGCGGTCATCCTGCCCGTACAGGTGCCCGGCAAGCGGATCGACCACCTCAGCGTCACCCGGACCCGCTGGAGCGCCGAGCTGGCCTTCGGTGAGCGCTCCGAGGAGGGCTGGCTGGAGCCGCGGGCGGCGCTGGAACGAGTGCCGACCCGCTACCGGGCCGGGCACAGCTACCGCGACGAGTGGAACAAGGCCCCGTTCGGCCCGTCGTTCCCGCAGCCGCAGTGGCCGGAACAGGGGATCACGCGGACCGGCGACACCGTCATCGTCTCGCTGCCGGTGCACAGCGACGCGGCCGGGCACCCGGGCGGCTCGCTCAACGACACCGAGCACACCCGGCTCTACCGCAACGGCAAGCTGGTCGACGAGTCGCCCTACCCGGGGTACGGCGAGTTCACCGTGCCGCCGGGAACGGCGGACTACCGGGTGGAGACCGTGGCGACGCGCGGCTTCACCGACCTGAGCACCGAGGTCTCGGCGAGCTGGACGTTCCGCTCCAAGCGGGTACCGGGTGACGTGCCGGCCCGGCTGCCGGCCATGGCGGTCCGGTTCACCCCGCCGCTGGCGGTGGACAGCTCCGCCCCGGCGGGCCGGACGTTCACCGTGCCGGTGACGGTGCAGCGTCAGCCCGGCGCGCCGTCCGGCCGGGTCGTGGCGCTCACCGTCGACGTCTCCTACGACGGTGGCAAGACCTGGCAGAAGGCGGCACTGAAGAAGCAGGGCGGGGCGTGGACGGCCACCGTCCGGCACCCGGCCGGCCCGGGGTACGCGTCGCTGCGGGCCACCGCCCGTGACGACGCCGGCAACACCGTGACCCAGCGGATCATCCAGGCGTACCGCCTGCGGTGAGCCGGCCGTCCGGGTCCGCGCGGCGGTCGCCGTCGCGGACCCGGACGGGGGTACGGCTCAGTCGTTGGCGTGCAGCGCCGCGTTGAGCGTGATGCCCTGGCCGGTACGGGGCTTCGCCTCCAGCGCGCCGGTCACCGAGTTGCGCCAGAACAGCAGCCCGTCGACGCCGGACAACTCGCGGGCCTTGACCGTCCGGCCGTCCGGCAGGGTGATCTTCGAGGCGGCGGTGATGTAGCAGCCGGCCTCCACCACACAGTCGTCGCCCAGCGTGATGCCGACACCGGCGTTCGCGCCGACCAGGCTCCGCTCACCGATGCGCACCTTCTCCGTGCCACCGCCGGAGAGCGTGCCCATGATCGAGGCGCCGCCGCCGATGTCGGAGCCGTCGCCGACCACCACGCCCTGCACGATCCGGCCCTCGACCATCGAGGTGCCCAGCGTGCCGGCGTTGAAGTTGACGAAGCCCTCGTGCATCACAGTGGTGCCGGAGGACAGGTACGCGCCCAGCCGGACCCGGTCCGCGTCCGCGATCCGCACCCCGGACGGCACCACGTAGTCGGTCATCCGCGGGAACTTGTCCACGCCGTAGACGGACAGGTGACGACCGGCGGCCCGCTCGATGACACGCAGCTCGTCCACCCGCTCCGGCGGGCACGGCCCGGCCGACGTCCAGGCCACGTTCGCCAGCTTGCCGAAGATGCCGTCGAGGTTCAGCTCGTTCGGCCGCACCAGGCGGTGGGAGAGCAGGTGCAACCGCAGGTACGCGTCGGCGGCGTCCTTGATCGGGTCGTCCAGCGAGCCGATCAGCGTGGTCACCTCGACAGTGCGCAACCCGGGCAGCGTCCGCTCGCCGATCGCGCCCGGCGGCAGGTCGAGCACGTCGGCCCGGTCCTCGCCGGGCACCAGCGGCAGCTCGCCCAGGCCCAGCTTGCCGGTCGGGTACCAGGTGTCGAGCACCTGGTCCTGCGCGGTGACGGTGGCCAGGCCGATACCCCAGGCGGATGGTGCGGACGTCACGGTGACACCTCTCTGCTCCGGCGGCGGCGTCCGCCGCTGCTCGCGGCCGGGGGCGCGGCACGTGTCCCTCGCGCCCACCGAGGATGACGGTACCGTGCGAGACATGCAGAACCCGTTGACCCCCGAGGTCCTGGCCGATCCGGTGGCGCTGACCCGCGCCCTGGTCGACATCGAGTCGGTATCCCTCAACGAGAAGGCCATCGCCGACTGCGTGGAGGAGGTGCTGCGCGGTGTGCCGCACCTGACCACCTACCGGCACTCGAACACCGTGATGGCCCGTACCGACCTGGGCCGGGCACAGCGCGTGGTGCTCGCCGGCCACCTGGACACCGTTCCGCTCAACGGCAACTTCCCCTCGACCATGCGCGGCGACCTGATGTACGGCTGCGGCACCTCCGACATGAAGTCCGGGGTGGCGTTCGCGCTGCACCTGGCGGTGACGCTGCCCGACCCGCGCTACGACGTCACGTACTTCTTCTACGAGGCCGAGGAGATCGAGTCGAAGTACAACGGCCTCACCCTGGTCGCGCAGAGCCACCCCGAGTGGCTGGAGGCCGACTTCGCGGTGCTGCTGGAGCCGACGTACGGGATCGTCGAGGCGGGCTGCCAGGGCACCATGCGGGCGGTGGTCACCACGCACGGCGAGCGGGCCCACGCGGCGCGCTCCTGGCACGGGGTGAACGCCATCCACGGCGCGAGCGAGGTGCTGCGGCGGCTGACCACGTACGAGGCCCGCCGGGTGACGATCGAGGGCTGCGACTACCGCGAGGGTCTCAACGCGGTGCGGATCACCGGCGGCGTCGCCGGCAACGTCATCCCCGACCGCTGCGAGATCGAGATCAACTACCGGTACGCCCCGGACCGCGACCCGGCGGGCGCCGAGGCGCACCTGCGCGAGGTCTTCGCCGGCTTCGAGCTGGAGGTCACCGACGCGGCGGCCGGCGCCCCGCCCGGGCTGGAGAGCCCGGCGGCACAGGAGTTCCTGGCGGCCGTCGGTGCCGCGCCGATCGGCAAGCTGGGCTGGACGGACGTGGCGCGGTTCGCGGCCATGGGCATCCCGGCGCTGAACTTCGGCCCCGGCGACCCGAACCTGGCGCACCACAAGGACGAGCACGTCGAACTGACCAAGATCCGGGACGGTGCGGCGACGCTGCACCGCTGGCTGGCCCCGGCCTGACGCGCTGCGATCACCGGGCCCGCACCCGCCGCGCGGGCCCCGGTGATCGTCAGACGGTAGTCGTCAGGGGTGCTTCCGCCTCGCCGGTCTCGCCGGTCAGGTCGGACCGGTGGGTCTCCATCATCCGGGCGCGGCGGCGCTCGGCCACCACGTCACGGATCCGCCGCTGCATCTGACGGCGGATCCGGATCATCTCGCTGTTACTGATCAACGCTGGCTCCTCCCCCGAAGGCGCGTCGCCCGGGGTATACCGGGTATGTGAATAGTAAGACGTACGTGCGACCGAATTAGTTGCCCGGATCCCAAAGATTTCTCCGGCTCCCGGGCCTGCGCGCCGGGCCGGAGCCGCTCCACTACGGTGACCCCATGGGCGAGAGCAGGGGAATGTCGGCCGGGGACGGCCGACGGGAGGAGCGGAACCGGGGGGAACGGCACCGCGGCGCGGTGACGCTGCGCAATCGGGCGATTCCGACGAGTACGGCCGACCAGCGGCTGCTCGACTCCCGGGGCCGCAGCGACTGGAAGACCAAGGACGCCTGGCGCGCGCTGCGGATCCTCTCCGAATTCGTCGAGGGCTTCGACACCCTCGCCGACCTGCCCCCGGCGGTCAGCGTCTTCGGCTCCGCCCGCAGCAAACCGGACAGCCCGGAGTGCCGGATGGCCGAGGAGCTGGGCGGTGCCCTCGCCCGCGCCGGGTACGCGGTGATCACCGGCGGCGGTCCCGGCGTGATGGAGGCCGCCAACCGGGGCGCCGGTGAGGCCGGCGGCCTCTCCGTCGGGCTCGGCATCGAGCTGCCGTTCGAGCAGGGCCTCAACGACTGGGTCGACCTGGCCATCGACTTCCGCTACTTCTTCGCCCGCAAGACCATGTTCGTCAAGTACGCCCAGGCGTTCGTGGTGCTCCCCGGCGGCTTCGGCACCCTGGACGAGCTGTTCGAGGCGCTCACCCTGGTGCAGACCGGCAAGGTGACCCGCTTCCCGGTCGTGCTGATGGGCACCGACTACTGGCGGGGGCTGCTCGACTGGCTGCGCGCCACCATGGCCGCCGAGGGCAAGATCGGCCCGGCCGACCTCGACCTGATCCGGCTCACCGACGACGTCAACGAGGCGGTCCGGCACATCGTCGAGGCCGAGGCGGTGCTCTCCGCCGAGCAGGAGGCGGTCCGCGAGGAGGCGGTCGCCCGGCTGGCCGACGACCAGCGCGCCGCCGCCGAGGCCGCCCCCGAGGGCCCGGCGGGACGGAGCTGACCCGTGGCGAACGTCTGTGTCTTCTGCGCGTCCTCCCGAACTCTCGACGCCCGCTGGCTGGCGCTCGCCACCGAGACCGGTGAGGAACTGGCCCGGCGCGGCCACACGCTGGTCAGCGGCGGTGGCTGCGTCGGGATGATGGGCGCCGTGGTGCAGGGCGCGCGGGCGGCCGGCGGTCGCACCGTCGGCGTCATCCCGCAGTCCCTGGTCGACCTGGAGGTCGCCGACCTGGACTCCGACGAGCTGCTGGTCACCGACAGCCTGGCCAGCCGCAAGACGCTGATGGACGAGAAGTCCGACGCGTTCGTGGCGCTGCCCGGCGGTCTCGGCACGCTCGACGAGCTGTTCGAGGTCTGGACCACCGCCACCCTGGCCCTGCACGCCAAGCCGATGGTGATCGTCGACGTGGACGGCTTCTACCGGCCGCTGCTCGACTGGATCCGCGGGCTCGGCGAGCAGCAGTTCCTCAAGCCGGCCGCGCTGGACCTGCTGCTGGTCGCCGACAGCGTCCCCGCCGCCCTGGACCTGATCGACACCCGTCTCACCTGACGCGCGCCCGGGTCGGCCCGTCCTTGTTCACCACCGTCTCGGCGGGCTTGATCGACACCGCTTGGGGGCTTGATCGACACCATTTCGGGGAGGTGGTGGTGTCCGGGCTGGTGTGATGTGGCCACTTCCCCGAGGTGGTGTTGATCTAGGGGTGGGATGCCGCCACTACGCCGAGGTGGCGTGAACGCCTGAGAGACGGGTGTGTGGCAGAGCCGGGCAGTGGTGCACGCCGCGGTCAGGTGAGCCGGTGACGGGCGGGCCGGCGGTCGGTTTCCGGGTGTCGTACCGGCGTGGTGGGATGTCGGTGATGCAGGCGTACCGGTTGGTGCGCCGGCCCGGCGGCGCGGGGGCGGGGGTCACCCATGACGCCGGGGCGGGGCAGGGGGTGGGTCGGTCCGGTGGATCGGCCGATGCGGAGCCGCGATCCGGGGGGTCGGCGGGCGATGCCGCGCACCCGAAGACCGCCGCGCCGCCCGAAGGCGCTTCGCCGCAGAACGAGACCGGCGCGTCGCCACCGTCGGCTGCTTCGGCGGGGATCGGGGCCGGGGAGGGCACGAACGTTTCGCGCCCGGCCGATCCGGTGCAGGCCGAGGTGGTCGCGCACACCGACGGGCCGATGCTCGTCGTGGGCGGTCCCGGCACCGGCAAAACGACGACGCTCGTCGAGGCGGTCGCCGCCCGGGTGGCCGAGGGCGTCGACCCGGAGCGGATCCTCGTGCTCACCTTCGGCCGGCGCGGCGCCACCGAACTGCGCCGCCGGATCGAGGCACGGATCGCCGGCGACGGACATCGCGTCGTCCGGGAGCCGCTGGTGCGTACGTTCCCGGCGTACGCCTTCGGGCTGCTGCGCCGCGCGGCGGCCGAACGCGGCGAGCCCTCGCCCCGGCTGCTCACCGGCCCCGAGCAGGATCTGATCATCCGGGAACTGCTCGACGTGGTCGGAGAGGAACCCGGCGACGACCCGGTCGGCTGGCCGGAGGATCTGCGCCCCGCGCTGCGTACCCGGGCTTTCGCCCAGCAGCTCCGCGACCTGCTGATGCGTGCCGCGGAGCGCGGCGTCGGCCCGGTCGAGCTGGCCCGGCTGGGCGAGAAGCTGGGCCGCGCCGACTGGCCGGCCGCCGCGCGCTTCCTGCGGGAGTACGTCGCCGTGCTCGCCCTGCGCGACGTGAGCAACCGGGGCTCGGTGGCGTACGACCCGGCGGAGCTGGTGCGTGCCGCCACCGGCATGCTGCTCGACGACCCCGAGCTGCTCGCCGCCGAGCGCCGCCGCCTGACCCACGTCTACGTCGACGAACTGGCCGACACCGACCCGGCCCAGCTCGACCTGCTCGCCGTGGTGGCCGGCGGCGGGCGGTCCCTCGTCGCGTTCGCCGACCCGGACTCGTCCACGTACGCGTTCCGCGGCGCCGACCCGGCGGGCGTCGCCACGTTCCCGCACCGCTTCCGGACCGCCTCCGGTGCGCCGGCAGCCCAGGTCACGCTGACCACCTCGTACCGGGCCGGGCCGGAACTGCTCGCGGCCACCGCCCGGCTGGCCCGCCGGCTGCGCGGCCCGGCGGCGCACCGGCGGCTGCGCCCGCTTCCCGGCGCACCGGCCGGAACGGTGGAGGTACGCACGTTCCGGTCCGCCACCAGCGAGTCGGCGTGGCTGGCGCACGCGTTGCGCGAGGCGCACCTGCTCGACGGCGTGCCGTGGTCCCGGATGGCGGTGCTGGTCCGTTCCACCGGCCGGCAACTGCCGTCGCTGCGGCGCGCCCTGCACACCGCCGGCGTGCCGACCGTCGTGCACGGCGAGGACCTGCCCCTGCACCTCCAGCCGGCGGTCGCCCCGCTGCTGCTCCTGCTGCGCTGCGCGCTCGAACCCGACCGGCTGGACGAGGAGGCTGCGGTCGCGTTGCTGCACTCGCCGCTGGGCGGCGCCGACCCGCTGGCCGAACGGCGGCTGCGCCAGGGGTTGCGGGCGCTGGCGCTGGCCGGCGGTGACCGCCGCCCGTCCGGCGAGCTGCTGGTGGAGGCGCTGCGCGAGCCGGCCGAACTGGCCACCATCGAGCGTCGGTGGGCGGCGCCCGCGCAGGCCGTGGCGCACCTGCTCGCGACCGCCCGGGAGACGGCCGGCCGGCCCGGCGCCACAGTCGAGGACGTGCTCTGGGCGGTGTGGCGGGAGAGCGGGCTGGCCGAACGCTGGGCCGGGGCGATCACCAGGGGGCGGGCGGCCACCGGCGAGCACGAGACCGCCCAGCGCTGGCGGGCCGAGGCGGCCGACCGTGACCTGGACGCCGTACTCGTCCTCTTCGACGCGGCGGCCCGGTTCACCGACCGGCTGCCGGGCGCGCGTACCGAGGTGTTCCTCGACCACGTCCTCGGGCAGGAGCTGCCCGCCGACACGCTCGCCGCCGCCGCCGACCGGGGTGACGCGGTACGCCTGCTCACCGCGCACGCCGCCAAGGGGCTGGAGTGGGATCTGGTCGCGGTGGCCGGGGTGCAGGAGGGCGTCTGGCCGGACCTGCGCCTGCGCGGCAGCCTGCTCGGCTCGGAGCGGCTCGTCGACGTGCTCGCCGGTCGCGCCGACGGCGCCGGGCTGCGGGCCAGCCTGGTCGGGCAGACGTCGGCGCTGCTGGACGAGGAGCGGCGGCTGTTCCACGTGGCGATCAGCCGGGCCCGGCGGCGGCTGCTGGTCACCGCTGTCGCGTCCGCCGCCGTCGGCGGGGACGACCACGAGGAGCAGCCGAGCCGCTTCCTGCACGAAATCGCAGCCGCCGACCCACCCGCCACCGGCGGAACCGGCCCGAACCCGACGGGGCACGGACCGACCGGGAACGGCTCGAACGGCCCGAACCCGGCCGGTCCGGAGCGCGACGCGCCGGACGGCTCGGCTCCGACCGGCCCGGCCCTGACCGGGAACGGCCCAACAGGTACGGCCACGCGCGGGGGCGCCGCGGACGGGCCGGTGCCGCACGGGGACGAGCACCCGCAGGACGGGCCGTCCGCCGCGCTCCCGGTCACCCTGCCGCCGCGTGGGCTCACCCTGTCCGCGCTGGTGGCGGAACTGCGTACCGCCGTCACCGACCCGGCCACGCCGATCACCCGGCGGCACGCGGCGGCGGGTGAGCTGGCGCGGCTGGCCGCCGCCGGGGTGCCCGGCGCGCACCCGGACGACTGGTGGGGGTTGCGCGGCCTGTCCGACGACCGGCCGCTTGTCGACGAGGGCGAGCCGGTGCGGGTCACCCCGTCGGCGATGGAGAGCGCATTGCGGTGCAGCCTGCGCTGGCTGCTGGAACGGCACGGCGGCAGCGGGCCGGCGAGCGCCGCGCAGGGTGTCGGCAACCTGGTGCACGCCGCGGCGATGCTCGCGGAGGACGCGAGCGTCGACCGGGAGGCGTTGCTGGAGTACGTGGCCGCCCGGTTCGACGCGATCGAGCTGGCCGCCCGGTGGATGGCCGGTCCGGAGCGGCAGCGCGCCGAGGCGATGGTGGACAAGCTGCTGCGCTGGCTGGCCGGCAACCCGCGCCGGCTGCTCGCGATCGAGCACGAGTTCGCGGTCCGCCTCGACGACCCGTCCCGCCCGATCGAGCTGACCGGCCGGGTCGACCGGCTGGAGGTCGACGACGAGGGGCGGCTCGTGGTGATCGACCTGAAGACCGGCAAGTCGACGGCGGTCACCGAGCGGGAGGTGGCCGAGCATCCGCAGCTCGGCGCGTACCAGGCGGCCGTGGAGGCGGGCGGGTTCGCCGAGTTCGGCGAGGAGCCGGGCGGGGCCGCGCTGGTGCAGCTCGGCACCGGCGCGCGGGACGCCAAGGAGCAGACCCAGGCCGCCGCCGGGGAGGGTCCGGAGGCCGGGTGGGCCACCGCGCTGGTACGCCGTACCGCGGACACGATGGCCGCCTCGACGTTCGCCGCCGTGGCCAACTCCAAGTGCCGGGTCTGCCCGGTGCGCACCAGCTGCCCGGTCTCCGGCCAGGGCCGCCAGGTGGTCGAACCGCCACCGGAGGGCTCGTGAGCGTTCAGCCGGCGCTGTTCGGCGCCTCCGCCACGCCCGCGCCGCGCACCGCCGACGCGGGGCCCCGCTACACGCCCGTCGAGCTGGCCCGGCTGCTGCGGCTGCCGGCGCCCACCCGCGAGCAGGCCGCGATCATCGCCGCGCCGGTGGAGCCGCTGCTGGTGGTGGCGGGTGCCGGCTCCGGCAAGACCGAGACGATGGCCGCGCGGGTGATGTGGCTGGTCGCCAACTCCTACGTACGCCCCGAGCACATCCTCGGCCTCACCTTCACCCGTAAGGCGGCCGGCGAGCTGGCGCACCGGGTCCGGACCCGGCTCGACCAGCTCATCCGGCGGCTCGGCCGGCAGGGGCGGGACCCGCACGACGACCCGCTGGCGGGCGAGCCGACCGTGTCCACGTACCACTCGTACGCCGGGCGGATCGTCACCGAGCACGGGCTGCGCGCCGGGTACGAGCCGACCACCCGGCTGCTCACCGAGGCGTCCCGCTGGCAGCTCGTCGACCTGCTGGTGCGCAACTACGACGGCGACATGTCCGAGGTGGACCGGATGCCGTCGACCATCACCGACGCCGTGCTGGCGCTCGCCGGTGAGCTGGACGAGCACCTGGTCGACCCGGACGAGCTGGCCGCCTGGACCGGCCGGTTCTTCGCCGACGTGCAGTCCCGGCCGGGCCGCGTCTACGCCGACGTGCGCAAGGCGCTCCAGCTCCAGCGGACCCGGCTGAAGCTGCTGCCGCTGGTGCGCGCGTACGCCCGGCGCAAGGACGACTTCGAGGCGATGGACTTCGCCGACCAGCTCGCCCGCGCGGCCCGGGTGGCCCGCGACCACCCCGGCGTGGGCGTGATCGAGCGGGACCGGTTCCGGGTGGTGCTGCTCGACGAGTACCAGGACACCAGCCACGCCCAGGTGGTGCTGCTCAACGCGCTGTTCGGCGGCGGCCACCCGGTCACCGCCGTCGGCGACCCGTGCCAGTCCATCTACGGCTGGCGCGGGGCCAGCGCCGGCACGCTCGACCGGTTCCCGGCCGAGTTCGCCCGTACCGACGGCAGCCCGGCCGACGTGCTCAGCCTTACTACGAGCTGGCGTAACCGGCCGGAGATCCTCGGCGTCGCCAACACGCTGTCGGTGCCGCTGCGGGCGGCCGGCGCACGGGTGCCGGAACTGCACGCCGCGCTCAGCGTCCGCGACCCGATCCCGCACCGCACGCCGGGCGGGCAGGCCGGCGGCACCGTGCACTGCGCGCTGCTGGAGACGTACGCCGACGAGGCCGACTGGATCGCGGACAGCGTGCTGGCGGCCTGGCGGGGCGCGGCCGGGATGCCCGGCGCGCTGCCCGAGCACATCCCGGCCGACCGCCGCCCGACCACTGCGGTGCTGGTGCGGCTGCGCAGCCAGATCCCGGCGATCGAGGCGGCGTTGCGCGCTCGCGGGCTGCCTGTCGACGTGGTCGGCCTGGGTGGGCTGCTGGACACCCCCGAGGTACGGGACGTGGTGTGCACGCTGCGCGTGCTCGCCGACCCGACCGACGGGGCGGCGCTGCTGCGGCTGCTCACCGGCGCGCGCTGGCGGATCGGCCCGCGTGACCTGGTCGCCCTGCACCGCCGGGCCCGCGCGATCGCCCGCAGCCGCCGGGAGCTGACCGGCGACGAGGGCCCGGAGATCACCGTGGACGCGCTGGACGAGGCCACGCTGGTCGAGGCGCTGGCGGATCTGGGGCCGGCGCAGGCGTACTCCGCCGAGGGCTACGCGCGGCTGCGCTCGTACGGGATGGAGCTGGCGCTGCTGCGCTACCGGCTGGACCAGTCGCTGCCGGAGCTGATCGCGGACATCGAGCGGACCATCGGCCTCGACGTGGAGGTGGCGGTCCGGGCCGGGCGGGACGGCGCGGGCGACGCCGGGCTGGCCCGCGCCCACCTGGACGCGCTCGGCGACGTGGCGGCCCGGTTCAGCGGCGAGACGCCCGGCGCCACGCTCGCCGGTTTCCTCGCCTACCTGGCCGCCGCCGAGGACGAGGAGCGCGGGCTGGCGCCCGGCGAGGTCGAGGTGGTGGCCGGCGCGGTGCAGGTGCTCACCGCGCACGCCGCGAAGGGCCTGGAGTGGGACGTGGTGGCGGTGGCCGGGATGACCCGGGGCGTCTGGCCGGGGCCGGTCCGCAACTCCGACCACTGGCTGGGCGGGCTGGGCGTGCTGCCGTTCCCGTTGCGCGGCGACGCGGACGGGCTGCCCGAACTGGGCCTGCCGGAGGCGGAGGACCAGCGTGGCGTGGCTCGGGCGCTGACCGACTTCACCGACGCCTGGCGGGCGCACGACGAGCGGGAGGAGCGCCGGCTGGCGTACGTGGCGGTGACCCGCCCCCGCCGGCTGCTGCTCTGCTCCGGCTACTGGTGGGGGGAGGGGACCAAGCGGTTCCGCGGCCCGTCGGTGTTCCTGCGGGAGGTGCACGACGCCTGCCTGGCCGGCGCGGACGGGCACGTGGTGGACGCGTGGACGCCCGAGCCGGCCGGTGACGCGGTGAACCCGACCACTGAGACGGTGCTGCGGGCCGAATGGCCGGCCGACCCGCTGGGCGCCCGCCGGCCGGCGCTGACCGAGGCGGCGGCGCTGGTCCGCCGGCACCTGGCCGACCCGGAGACGGCCCGCCGCGAGGCGGCAGTGCTCGCCACCACGGGAGCGGCGGAGGACGCCGAGGTGGCCCGCTGGCGGCGTGAGGCCGATCTGCTGCTCGCCGAGCGGGCGGAGCTGGCCCGGCAGGCCGAGGCGGTCGAGGTCGAACTACCCGGCCAGATGTCGGTGACCCAGCTCGTGGCGCTGCGCCGCGACCCGGAGGCGCTGGCCCGGACGCTGCGCCGACCGATGCCCACCGAGCCGAACCCGTACGCCCGGCGCGGTACCGCGTTCCACGCCTGGCTGGAGCAGCGCTTCGGCGCGGATCGGCTGCTCGACGTGGACGAGCTGCCCGGCGCGGCGGACGAGGACGCGGCCCCGGACGAGGCGCTGGTCGAGTTGCAGGAGCGCTTCCTCGCCAGCGAGTGGGCCGACCGGGTGCCGGTGGAGGTGGAGGTGCCGTTCGCCACCGTCGTCGCCGGCGTCGTGGTCCGGGGCCGGATGGACGCCGTGTTCGCCCGCCCGGGCGGGCGCTACGACGTGGTCGACTGGAAGACCGGGCGGCAGCCGTCCGGCCGGGAGGCCGACGCGGCGGCGGTGCAGCTGGCGGTCTACCGGCTGGCCTGGGCGGAGCTGGCCGGGGTGCCGGTGGAGCGGGTGGGCGCCGCGTTCCACTACGTGCGGGACTCCGCCACCGTCCGCCCGGCCGACCTGCTCGACGCGGAGGGACTGGCCGGTCTGGTGGCCGCCGTGCCGGAAATCCCGGGGGATCTCCCGCAGCGCACGAATCCGTGATACGTTGGCCGGGTTGCAGTTTTGGTTTCCAGAGACTCTGTGTGCGCCTGGCGGATTGTGGCCCCAGGCGCTCTTTGTTGTGTCCGGAGTTCTCCGGGCGGGGCGACCAGCAGCGACAGGCACGCCGCGTATTCCACGCGCGGGGTGCTCCTCTCCGGCCCGCAACACGTGCGGGCCGACCGTTCCGTCAAGGAGACGAAACACATGGCAATTGGCACCGTCAAGTGGTTCAACGCTGACAAGGGCTTCGGCTTCATCACCCCGGACGACGGCGGCGCCGACGTCTTCGCCCACTTCTCGGCGATCCAGACCTCCGGCTACCGGAGCCTGGACGAGAACCAGCGGGTCGAGTTCGAGGTGACCCAGGGCCAGAAGGGCCCGCAGGCGGAGAACATCCGCCCGCTCTGATCTTCGGATCAACCGGCACCACCACCGCGCCCTCTCGGGCGCGGTGCACGGGCCGGCCCGCCTCTGCCGGGCCGGCCCGTCCCTTCGGTTCGTGCTTGTGACCACCGGTTACGCCGGTGACGCGCCGTCTTCCGGCGCCCTTCCTCGACACGTGCCGCCTCGAGGAAGGCTTTCCGCATGACCACGACCCTGCCCACGTTCGCCGCCACCGGCCTGGCTCCGGCGCTCATCTCCGAGCTGGCCGCGCAGGGCATCTCCGCGCCGTTCCCGATCCAGGCGGCCACGATCCCGGACTCGCTGGCCGGTCGCGACGTGCTCGGCCGGGGCCGGACCGGCTCCGGCAAGACGCTCGCGTTCGGGTTGCCGCTGCTGCACCGTACGGCCGGTCGCCGGGCCCGCCCGGGCCGCCCGCTCGCGCTGGTGCTCGTACCGACCCGGGAACTGGCCGCGCAGGTGACCGACGCGCTCGCACCGTACGCCGCCACGCTCGGCCTGCGCTGCGCCACAGTGGTCGGCGGGCTCTCGCTGGGCCGCCAGGCGGCCGCGCTGCGCGCCGGCGCCGAGGTGCTGGTGGCCACGCCGGGCCGGCTGCACGACCTGATCGACAGGGGGGACGCGCGGCTCGACCAGGTGGCCATCACCGTGCTGGACGAGGCCGACCAGATGGCCGACATGGGCTTCCTGCCGCAGGTGACGAAGCTGCTGGAGCAGGTCGCGCCGGGCGGGCAGCGGATGCTGTTCTCGGCCACCCTGGACCGCGGCGTGGACCGGCTGGTCCGCCGCTTCCTGACCGACCCGGTGACGCACTCCGTCGACCCGGGCACCGCCACCGTCACCGCGATGACGCACCACGTGCTTCACCTGGAGGCGGAGGACAAGCCGGCCGCGCTGGCGCACATCGCCGCCCGCGAGGGCCGCACGATCGTGTTCATCGCCACCAAGCACCGCGCCGACCGGGTGGCCCGCCAGTTGCTCGCCAAGGGCGTACGCGCGGCGGCGCTGCACGGCGGCAAGTCGCAGCCGCAGCGCACCCGCATCCTGGAGCAGTTCCGCACCGGCCAGGTCACCGCGCTGGTGGCGACCGACGTGGCGGCCCGTGGCATCCACGTCGACGGGCTGGACCTGGTCGTCAACGCCGACCCGCCCACCGAGGCCAAGGACTACCTGCACCGGGGCGGCCGGACCGCGCGGGCCGGCGAGTCGGGCACCGTGGTGACGCTCGTCCTGCCGGACCAGCGCCGCGACGTGGCCCGGCTGATGAGCACCGCGGGCATCAACCCCAAGACCACGCGGGTACGCGCCGGCGACGGCGAGCTGAGCCGGCTCACCGGCGCCCGGGAGCCGTCCGGCGTGCCGGTGACCATCACCGCGCCCGCCGCCGCGCACCCCGCCCCGGGAACCCGTCCCCGCCGGCGCCCGCGCCGCCGCTGACCGCGGCCCGCGCGTGACCGGCTCGTCTCCGGACGGGCGGAGCGTTCGCTCCTGAGTCGGGAATCAGTCGATGTTCGGTCGGCTGCCCGACTGCGCGACCGGACCCCGGCGGTGATGCTGCTGCGCGGGGGACCGGTCGGGGGGTCGGCCGGACGCGGAGGGAGCGGTTCATGGCGGGGGAAGCCGGATCGGGCGGAGCGCGGGAAGTGGTGCTGGTGCTCGCGGTGGCGGGGGCCGGCCTGGCGCTCGCCGCGGTGGCCGCGTTCGGGCCGTGGCAGCCCGCCGACGGCGGCTCGCCGGATCGCGGCGCCGCCCGCAGCTTCACCCCCGGGATGAGCGCCCCGCACACTCAGTAGACGCCCCGAAAAGGGGGCGATGCCGGAACGGCCGGCCGCCTACGATGCGGCGGTGGACCCGTCGGTGACCGTTCGCAAGGCCCGGGCCGAGGACGCCGCCCATATGGCACGCGTGCATGTCCGGTGCTGGCAGGAGACGTACCGCGGGCTCATGCCGGACACGGTGCTCGACGACCCGGACCTCCCGGCCTTCCGGGAGCGGTTCTGGACCGCCGCGTTGACCGACGAGCGCTATCGGGAGAACCGGGCGGCGGTGGCCGAGCGGGGAGGCGAACTGGTCGGGATCGCGATGTCGGGCCCGCCGCTCGATGCCGAGGCGGCGTGGGCGCGCCAGCTGTACGTCCTCTACGTGCACGCGGCCGATCACGGCACCGGCGCCGGGCCGGCGTTGTTGCGGGCCGTCCTCGACCCGGCGGAGCCGGCGGCGCTGTGGGTCGCCGATCCCAACCCTCGTGCCCAGGCGTTCTACCGCCGGCACGGCTTCGAAGCCGACGGTACGACGCAGGTCCAGGACGGCGTATGCGAGATCCGCATGGTCCGCGACGGGCAGGTACGGCCGCCGACGTCGTGACCGGACGCGCGTCAGGGTGCCGTGGCCCGGTCGCTCAGCAGGTCGGTGAGTGTGGTCCGGTCCACGACCAGGGCGATCGCGCCGTCCACCGCCAGCCACACGTCCCGCAGGCCGGTGGCCACGCCGTGGTAGCCGGCCCGGTCGGCGGGGATGCCCCGGACGCTGGTGATCGCGCCACCGACAGCGCGCAGCACGTCACCGACGCTGATCTCGTCCGGTGGGCGGGTCAGCGCGTACCCGCCCTCGGTGCCGCGGTGGCTGTGCAGCAGCCCGGCCCGCCGCAGGTCGAGCAGGATCCCCTGGAGGAAGCTGAGCGGGATGTCCTGGCTCTCGGCCAGGCTCGCCGCCTTGACCAGCTCGCCGCCGCCGGCCGCCGGGTCGCCGCTGGTGACGGCGGCGTCGGCGACGGCGAGCATGGCCCGGAGCGCGTAGTCGGCGCGCGCGGAGATGTACACGACGTCAGTTGCCGGCCTGGTCCAGCACGCCCCAGCGGCGGCGGATCGCCTTGTCGGCGGCCCCGAACGCGGTGTCCACGAGCAGGCCCACCACCAGGATGACGATCATGATGGCCATCAGGCGTGGCGCCTCGCTCAGCTCGCGTGCGTACGTGAGCTGCGCGCCGATCGAGGTGCGGGTGGCGATGACCACCAGCAGCTCACCGGCCATCAGGCTGCGCCAGGCGAACGCCCAGCCCTGCTTGAGCCCGGCCACGATGGCGGGCAGCGCGGCCGGCGCGATCACGTACCGGTAGAGGTTGAGCCCCCGGGCGCCGAGGTTGCGGCCGGCGCGGACCAGCAGCGGCGGCACGTAGTCCACGCCGTGGATGACGCCGTTGGCGACCGACGGCGCGGCGCCGAGCACCACCACGAAGAAGATCGCCTGCTCGCTGAGCTGGAACAGCAGGATGGCCAGCGGGAACCAGGCGATCGACGGCATGGTCTGCAACGCGGTGATCATCGAGCCGAGCGCGGCCCGGAGCACCTTGACCCGGGCCACGCCCAGGCCGAGCAGCAGGCCGACCGCGACCGCGGCGGCGAACCCGACCGCCGCGCGCCGGGCGGTGGTCGCAAGGCCCTCCCACAGCGCCGAGCTGAGCAGGTAGTCCCCGAGGTCGCCGAAGACCACCGCCGGGCCGGGCAGCGCCCACGGTTCCTTCCACCCGGACCAGACCACCGCCTGCCAGATGGCGACGGCCAGCGCGAGCGCGGCGAACTTGGGCCAGGTGGCCGACCACAGGCGGCGTACCCGGGACGGGCCCTTCTCCCGGCCGGCGATCTCCAGGGCGTCGAGTCCGGAGATCTCCGCGTCGGTACGCGCCGACCCGGCGAGGGTGTCACTGGCCATGCCGGCCCACCTCCTTGCGCAGCCGGTCGGTGACCTCGGCGGCGATGGCCGAGACCTCCGGCGAGTCGATCCGCCGGGGGCGCGGCACGGCGACCTCGGTGGAGTAGATGATCCGGCCGGGGCGGCTGGAGAGCAGCACGATGCGGTCGGCGAGCCGTGCCGCCTCGCGGACGTTGTGCGTGACGAACAGGACGGTGAGCTTGCGCTCGGTCCAGATCCGCTCCAGCTCGTCGTGCAGGATGTCGCGGGTCATCGCGTCCAGCGCGCCGAACGGCTCGTCCATCAGCAGCACCGGCGTCTCCAGCGCGAGCGTCCGGGCCAGCGCCACCCGCTGCCGCATGCCGCCGGAGAGCTGGTGCGGCCGCTTACGACCGAACTCGGACAGGTGGACCGTGCGCAGCAGCTCGGCCACCCGCTCCTTGCGCTGGTCACGGGGGAGCCCGCGCAGCTTCAGCGGCACCTCGACGTTGCCCTCGACGGTCAGCCAGGGGAACAGCGCCGGCTCCTGGAACATGAGTCCCGGGTTGACGCCCTCGCCCAGTTCGATCGTGCCGCCGCTGGCCCGGTCCAGCCCGGCGACCAGGTTGAGCAGCGTGCTCTTGCCGCAGCCGGACGCGCCGACCATGCAGACGAACTCACCCGGGGCGACATCGAGCGACAGCCCGTCCAGCGCCAGGACCGCCTGCTCGCCCTGGCCGTACACCTTCGTCACGCCGCGCAGCGCGACCGAGCCGGTCGCGCTGCGCGGGGTCGTGCCGGTCGTCGTCACGGCTGGCTGACCTCGGGCTTGCCCTGCGTCTTGAGCACCTCGTTGAGGTACTTCAGGTCGTAGAGGCCGTTCAGGTCGACCGGCTGGGTCAGCCCGACCGCGACCGCGTGGTCCAGACCGGTCTTCAGCGACGACGGGATCGGGTCGTTCGTGAACTCCAGCGTCGGCCAGGCCTGCTTGATCAGCTTGAGGTCCAGCGGCTTGCCGGTGATCTTGCCGATGTGGTCGGAGATGGCCTGCTGTGCCTCGTCCGGCTTGGTGTTGACGAACTCGTTCGCCGCGACCTGGCCCTCGACCAGCTTCTTCACCACGTCCGGGTGCGCCTTGAGGAACTTGGTGCTGACCAGCAGGTTGGTGATGACGAACTTCTTGTCCGGCCACAGGTCGCGCTCGTCGACGAGCACCTTGCCGCCGGCGTTGACCAGCCGGGAGACGAACGGCTCGGGCACCCAGGCGCCGTCGATGGCGCCGCTGCCGAACGTCTCGACCGTCTGCGCGTTCTCCTGCGGCACGATCTTGACGTCGCCGCCGCCCTCCTTGGTGGTCTCCAGGCCCTTCTCCTTGAGCCAGAAGCGCAGCGCCACGTCCTGGGTGTTGCCGAGCTGCGGGGTGGCGATCTTCTTGCCGCGCAGCTGCTCCACCGAGGTGATGCCGGGCTTGACCACGAGCGCGACGCCGCCGGACGCGGCGCCGGAGATGACCCGGACCGCCTCGCCCTTGGACTTGGAGAAGGCGTTCACCGTCGGGTTCGGGCCGATGTACGTGGCGTCGAGCGCGCCGGAGAAGACGGCCTCGATGGCGGCCGGGCCGGCGTTGAACGTCTTGGTGTCCAGCTCGACGTCGCTGCCGAGCTTCTCGGCGAAGATCCCCTTCTCCACGCCGACCACGGCCGGGGCGTGCGTGATGTTGGGGAAGTAGCCCAGGCGCAGCGTCACCGGGCCGGACCCGGCGGCGGCGTCGCTGTCCTCGCCGCAGGCGGCGGTGGTGCCGAGCGTGGCCGCGCCGACCGCGGCCAGGGTCGCCAGGGTGACCAGGCGGCGCAGGGGAAGCCCTCTCATCGAATGTCCAATCCGCAGTATTCCTATTTAGTTGGTAGGAAGAGTGGGGCAAGCGGCCGTCGGCGTCAAGACCCGTCCCGCAACAGTCCACCGTTCGGCCAGGGCACACCGGCGATAGAGCCGGTGCCGAGGCGCTAGTGTCGATCTCGTGCCGACGCGGAGAGCGAAGATCCCAGCGACGAAGTACCCGGTCGAACGGTTCACCCTCGACAACGGCCTGCGCGTGGTGCTCACGCCGGACCGCAGCGCCCCGGTCATCGGGGTAGCGGTGGTCTACGACGTCGGCATCCGCTCCGAGCCCGAGGGACGCACCGGGTTCGCCCACCTCTTCGAGCACCTGATGTTCCAGGGCTCGGAGAACCTGGAGAAGCTGGCCCACTTCCGGCACGTCCAGGGCGCGGGCGGGACGTTCAACGGCTCCACCCACCTGGACTACACCGACTATTTCGAGACGCTTCCCGCGAACGCCCTGGAACGGGCGCTGTTCCTGGAGGCCGACCGGATGCGCGGCCCCCGGCTGACCGAGGAGAACCTGCGCAACCAGGTCGACGTGGTCAAGGAGGAGATCCGGGTCAACGTGCTGAACCGGCCGTACGGCGGGTTCCCCTGGCTGACGCTGCCCCCGGTGATGTTCGACACCTTCCCCAACGCGCACGACGGCTACGGCTCCTTCGTCGACCTGGAGTCGGCGACAGTGGCCGACGCCGCCGACTTCTTCCGCCGCTACTACGCCAGCGGCAACGCCGTACTCGCGGTCAGCGGCGACATCGACGTGGCCGAGGCGACCACGCTGATCGAGCGGCACTTCGGGGACGTGCCGGCCCGGCCCGCCCCGCAGCGGCCCGACTTCGCCGAGCCCGACCTGACCACCGAGCGACGCAGCACGTACACCGACGCGCTGGCCCCGCTCCCGGCGGTGGCCGGCGCGTGGCGGGTGCCCGACCCGGTCAGCGACTTCGCCGGTTATCTGCCGTACGTGGTGCTGGCCGAGGTGCTCACCGACGGCGACGCCTCCCGGCTGGTCGAGCGGCTGGTGCAGCGCGACCGGTCGGTCACCAGCCTCGGCGGGTACCTCGGCTTCATGGGCGACCCGTTCGACGTCCGCGACCCCACCGCGCTGCTGCTCCAGGCGCACCTGCCGCCCGGCGGTGACGTGGACAAGGTGCTGCGCACCATCGACGAGGAACTGGACCGGCTGGCGACCGGCGGGCTGACCGAGGGGGAGCTGGCGCGTACCCAGGCCCGGATGGCCACCCACCTGCTGCGCGACACGGACGCGGTGCTCGGCCGCGCGTTGCGGATGGCGGTGCTGGAACAGCAACGTGGCGAACCCGGCCTGCTCAACGACCTTCCCCGGCTGGTCGGCGAGGTGACCGAGGAACAGGTCCGCGCCGCCGCCGCCACCCTGCGGCCCGAGCGCCGCGCGGCAGTCGAGGTCATCGCGGGAGGTGCTCGATGAGCACGGGTACGACCACCGCCACCACCGTCCGGCCGCTGCCGGCGCTCGGTCCGAACCGCCGCCTCAAGGTGCCCAAGCAGGCCGAGCGCACGCTTGCCAACGGCCTCACCGTGATCGCGGTACGCCGATCCTCCGTACCGCTGGTCGAGCTGCGACTGTGGATGCCGTTCGGGCGCACCCACCTGGCCCGCGGCGCGATGCTGGCGCAGACCATGCTCTCCGGCACGGAGGCGCACAGCGCCACCGAGCTGGCGGCCGAGTTGCAGAAGGTCGGCGGCGGACTGACCGCCGGCCTCGACCCGGACCGGCTGATGCTCTCCGGCGCGGGCCTGGTCACCGGCCTGGACCGGATGCTGGAACTGCTCGCCGAGGTGCTCACCGGCGCCACCTACCCGGCCGACTGGGTGGAGACCGAGCGGGACCGCCTGGTCGACCGCATCCAGGTCGCCCAGAGCCAGCCGTCGCACCTGGCCCGCACCGCGCTGCTCAAGCGGGTGTACGGCCGGCACCCGTACGCGGAGCAGACGCCCGACCCGGACCAGGTCCGGGCGGTCCGCCCGGCCGCGTTGCGCCGGCTGCACGCCGAGCGGGTGCATCCGGCCGGCGCGGTGCTGGTGCTCGTCGGCGACGTGGCCCCGGAGCGGGCGCTGGACGCGGCCGAGAAGGCGCTCGCCGGGTGGCGCGGTGACGGACACGTCGCCGAGCTGCCCCCGGCGCCGCCGCTGGAACCCGGGCCGTTGCTGCTGGTCGACCGGCCCGGCTCGGTGCAGTCCTCGGTACGCCTCGCGCTGCCGGCGGTGCCCCGCACCCACCCGGACCACGCCGCGTTGCAGCTCGCCAACCTGATCTTCGGCGGCTACTTCTCCTCCCGCTGGGTGGAGAACATCCGCGAGGACAAGGGCTACACGTACGGGCCGCACTCGCTCGTCGAGCACTCGGTGGCCGGTTCGCTGCTCGTCGCCGGCGCCGAGGTGGCCACCGAGGTGACAGCGGCGGCGCTGGTGGAGACGACCTACGAGCTGGGCCGCCTGGCGACGGTGCCGCCGAAGACCGACGAGCTGGAGCAGGCCCGTCAGTACGCGCGCGGCACCCTTCAGCTCGGCATGTCCACCCAGGCCGGTCTCGCGTCGCTGACCAGCGCGTACGCCGGCAACGGGCTGCGGCTGGACTTCCTCGCCGAGTACGCCGCCCGGCTGGCCGCCACGACAGTGGACGACGTGGCCGAGGTGGCCGCCCGCTACCTGGCCCCGGCGCGCGCGGTCACCGTCGTGCTCGGCGACGCGGCGCGGGTGGCCGAGTCGCTCGCCGCGCTGACACCGGTGCGTACGGAATCGGCATGAGCGGCGAACCCGCCCCGCCGCTGGCCCGGTCGACGCTCGACCGGGCCGCGCACCGGCGTGGCGATCCGGCCTGGCTGACCGAGGCGTGGGAACGGGCAAGGGTGCTGGTGCTCGATTCCGCCGCCGAGGGGCGGGCGCTGGTCCGGGGCGCGTCGACCCCGCCGGAGCTGGTCCTGGTCGGCCCCGGTGAGCTGCCCGAGGTGCCCCGGTCGGTGCCGATGTTCCTCGGCGTCGAGCCGGACGGCGTGCCGGTGTTCGCGGTGGACGGGCCGCTGCCGGCGCTGCCGGACACCCGTCCGGCCCACCTGCGCGAGGTCGGTCACCTGATGACCGACCGGGACGCGGGCCTGTTCACCACCGCGCTGGCGCTGCTCAACTGGCACCTGCGGCACGGCTACTCGTCGACGACCGGCAAGGCGACGAGCGCCGACGAGGCCGGCTGGTCGCGGATCGACCCGGACGGCGGCCGCGTCTGGCCGCGTACCGATCCGGCCATGATCGTGCTGGTGCACGACGGGATGGACGGCCCGGACGGCCGCTGCCTGCTCGGCAACAACGCGGCCTGGCCGCGCACCCCGGGACAGCGCCGCTACTCCTGCCTGGCCGGATATGTCGAGCCCGGCGAGTCGGCCGAGGCCGCCGTGCTGCGCGAGGTCCGCGAGGAGGTGGGCGTCCCGGTCGAGGAGATCGTGTACGTGGGCAGCCAGTCCTGGCCGTTCCCCGGCTCGCTGATGCTCGGTTTCCTGGCCCGCGCCGACGCGGACGCGCCGATCCGGGTCGACCTGGCCGAGATCGCGCACGCGCGCTGGTTCACCCGCCGGGAGATCGGCGCGGCGCTGGCGGGCGAGCCGGTGCCGGTGGGCGGGGGAGACCGGCTGGTCCTGCCGCCGCCGTCGTCGATCGCGTTGTTCCTGGTGCACCGCTGGCTCGACGGCCACTGCTGACCCGCACTGGTTCCGCCCGCCCGCCCGTCGGGTTGGGGTGTTTCGGGCTGGTGGGTGGCGCCAGTTCGGGGAAGTGGCGTGGTCGGGGGCGGTGGGATGCAGCCACCTCCCCGAACTGGCGAGGCCGGGCGGACTCGGGCCGGGTGGGCCTGGGGCGGGGACGCGGCCCCGACCCGGACCGTCGTTGCCGCGACGGTCGCGGGCCGGGAACACGTGCCGTCGAGGCCGGGTGAGGCGGGAAACGGCGGGGGAGGCCGGTCCGGCCACGACGGACGTCAGCGTCCGGTCATCCACCGTCCCAGCGGTACGGGTGCCCGGGGGTGGGTTCCGCGATCGGCAGCACCTTGACCCGGTGCCGGCCCGCGCGTACCGCACCGACGGCGGACAGTGCGCGGGCGAGCAGGAGTGCGGCGTCCCGGTCCTCGGCGTGGACGACCTGGCGGCGGGGTTCGGGCGTGCACGTCTCGTCCCGCAGGCGGCCTCCGCCGGCCCAGGCGGCGGCGATGTCGGCGTCGGCGGCGGTGCGGATCTCGGTGCGGACGATCAGGAACCGCATGGTGTCCCCCGGACAATCGGCGGTTACACGCTGGAACTTCCACGTCACTCCCGCGTCATGTTACGCCGATGTGTCCGCCCGGCAAGGGGAACGCGCCAGCTCGACCGATCGGGGGATCCCAGGTCAGCACCGTTGTCGGGGATGGACGCGCGAGGGGCCGCCGGCTCGCGCCGACGGCCCCCCGTGATTCGCCGGATCAGTCCAGATCGAACTGACCGCTCTTCGTGCCGGCGAGGAAGCCGAGCCAACCGGCCCGGTCGAACAGCAGGACCGGTCCGCTCGGGTCCTTGCTGTCCCGCAGCGCCACGGTGCCCGGCCCGGAGCCGAGCGGTGCGACCTCCACGCAGTTGGAGGTCTGGCTGCGGGTGCTCTTGCGCCAGGCGGCGCCGGCGAGCCGTCCCGAGCGGGCGGTCGTGCTGGTGTGGATCTCGTTCATGGTGCTTGCTCCTGGTGAGGTGCTCCGATGGGACCGAGCGACGCCGGAGCGCGGGCGGTGTCCGTGCCGGATCACCGTTCCGTGGTGAGGCGCCCCGAGTCCCGGCGACGCTGGGCCGGCGCCGTTGCCGGCCCGTACGCCACCGAGGACTCGACTGCCGTGCCGGTCAGCCGTCCCGTCGCCTCGATCAACCAGGAGAGGGTGTCCGATGCGGAGAGTGCCGACGAGCATAGCCACTCGAACACCACTTTATAGCGATTTAGGGTGTTTGCCTCGGTCGACATGACGTCGGTGAACCCACCTTCGATGGCGAGTGTCTCCGGATCGAGGGGATCGGCGAACCGGTAGACCGAGAACGCGGTCGGCGGAAGGTACCAGTCACCGACCCGGGTGTCCCGCAGCAGCAGACGCAGCGTCACGTTCGGCAGCAGCGCCATCTCGCACAGGTGGACGAGCTGTTCGTGCAGCACCTCCGGCGGCCCGGCCCGGCGGCCGAGCGCCGCCTCCTCCAGCACCGCCGTGTAGCGGGGCACGTCGGGGGAGCGGGTCAGCAGCGACTGGCGGGCCTGCCGCGCGCGTACCTCGGTCTCGGGATCCTCTGTCTCCGGGTCGCCGGCCTCGGCGGCGACCTGCGCGGCGGACATGATCCGGTGCCGGGCGTACCCGGGCGTCTGCAACAGACCCGGCACCAGCACCGGGTTGTACTCGGAGATCTCCGCGCAACCCGCCTCCAGCTCGGCGAAGGCGCGCTGCTGCTGGGTCATCACCGGGAAGTTGCGCAGCCAGCCGCGCATGTCGCCGGCCTCGTGGGTGATCCCGGTCAGCTCCGCGCGCTGCTCCTCGTCGGCGCCGTAGAGCGTCAGCAACACGTCCACGTCGTCCGGGTCGGGGCGGCTGCGGCCGTTCTCCAGACGGGACAACTTGGATGCGGATGCCCAGCCGATCCGCTCGATGACCTGGTCACCGGTCAGACCGGCCTGTTCGCGAAGCCGACGCAGCTCGATGCCGAGTCGACGACGGCGCAGAATCGGGCCTGGTGCGGCAGGAGGCACGGCGTCCTCTTTCCCGTCGACCGTCGCTTGACGCGACGGTAACTGTATGAAATTCGCCCCCCACGGTCAGTATGGACGGCGCGACCGGCGTCGGAGGCTCCGGCACGGGCGTGTCACGAGACAAAAAGAGGACCGTGGAGGGACCTGATGCGCACCGTCCTGCGCCGCCCCGACTTCCGTCTCCTGTTCGCCGCGCTCGTCGCGAGCATGGCCGCGGAGTCGGTCCTGCTGCTCGCCCTGGCCGTCTGGGTCAAGGACCTGACCGGCTCGGACAGCATGGCCGGGGCGACCATCTTCGCGGTCATCGCGCCGATGGCGCTCGCCCCGCTGGTCGGCTGGGTGGTCGACCGCTACCGCAGGCGGCAGTTCTTCATCGCCGCCAACCTGGTCGCGGCAGTGCTGCTCGGCCCGCTGCTCACGGTCCGGGACAGGTCCGACGTCTGGGTGATCTACGTGGTCGCCGCGCTCTACGGGCTGTCGTACATCACGCTCACCGCCGTACTCAACGGACTGATCCGGCACCTGGTTCCGCCCGACCTGCTCGCCGACGCGAACGGGCTGCTCCAGACCGTCCGGCAGGGCCTGCGGCTGATCGGGCCGCTGGCCGGGGCGGGCGTGTACGCCGCCGTGGGCGGCTGGCTGCTGGTCCTGCTCGCCATGACCGGCTTCGTCACCGCGGCGGCGGTGGTCGCGCGGCTGCGCGTGGAGGAGGGCACGCCGGCACGGCCCGATCGGCGCGGGCCGTCCGAACTGGGTGCGGGGCTGCGCCACCTGACCGGCGAACCGGCGCTGCGCCGGGCGCTGCTCGGGTACGGGCTGGGCTCGCTGGTGATGGGTTTCACCGAGTCGCTGATCTTCGCGTACGTCGATCTGGGCCTGCACCGCGACGCCGCGTTCGTCGGCGTGCTGGTCATGGTGCAGGGCGTCGGCGGGCTGGTCGGCGGCCTGTTCTCGGCCGCAGTGGTCCGCCGGTTCGGCGAGGTCGGCGCGCTCGCGGCGGGCGTGACGTTCTTCGGACCGGCCGCGCTGGCGCTGGCGTACCCCCGGTTGTGGCTCGGGGTGGTGGCGCTGCTGCTGGCCGGCCTGTCGCTGCCGCTGACCATGGTGGGGTTGAACACGCTGATCCAGCGGCGGACGCCGCCGCGGCTGCTCGGCCGGGTCACCGCCGCGTCCGAGGCCCTGGTCAGCGGGCCGCAGGCGCTCTCCATCGGCACCGGCGCGCTGCTCGTCGGCGTGTTCGACTACCGGCTGCTGTTCGCCCTCGTCGGTGCCGTCACCACGGCAGCCGGCCTCTACCTGTGGCGGGGCCGCGGACTGACCGCGCCGGTCGCCGTGCCGGTACGGATCCCGTCACCACGCCGGCCGGCCGACGACGGGGTGCTCAGCCGCGGAGGCTCCTGACCGACGGCGAACGGCCGCACCCGGACCGGGTACGGCCGCTCGTGGTGTCGCGGGAGATCAGCCGGGCAGCGCCGCGAGGTGCTGCTTGACCTGGGTGATCGAGGGGTTGGTCAGGGCGCTGCCGTCGGCGAAGCGCAGCGTCGGGACGGTCTGGTTGCCGCCGTTGACGCTCATCACGAAGTCCGCGGCCGCCGGGTCCTGCTCGATGTCGACCACCTCGTACGCGATGCCCTCCCGGTCGAGCTGCGACTTCAGCCGGTGGCAGTAGCCGCACCACGGGGTGGAATACATCGTCAGCATGGTCTGATCCTCCAAGGGGTGACTCGCGCCCGGTCCGATCAGGCCAGGCTAACCGCTGCAACGTCACACGATGCTGGGATGATTCCCTGCTGTGGGCGTTCACTCAGCGGCGGAACGGGTGCTGGCCGGGCTGGATCCGGAGCAGCGCTCAGCGGTGACCGCCCCGGCCGGCCCGGTCTGCATCCTCGCCGGCGCCGGCACCGGCAAGACCCGGGCGGTGACCTCGCGGATCGCGTACCGGGCGCTGACCGGCGACATCGCCGGCCGGCACGTGCTGGCGGTCACGTTCACCGCCCGCGCCGCCGCCGAGATGCGCAGCCGGCTCGGCGTGCTCGGGGTGCAGGGGGTGCAGGCGCGCACCTTCCACGCCGCGGCGCTGCGGCAGGTCCGCTACTTCGCGCCCCGGCTGCTGGCCGGGCGGGCCATGCCGGAGCTGCTGGACAGCAAGGTGCGGGTGGTCACGCTCGCCGCCGCCAAGGTCGGCCTGCGCGCCGACCGGGCCGCCGCGCGGGACCTGTCCGCCGAGATCGAGTGGGCCAAGTCGTCGCTTGTCGAGCCCGGGGAATACGTGGTCGCCGCGGCCAAGGCGCTGCGCGAGACGCCGTACGAGCCGGCCCGGGTGGCGGACGTGTTCGACGCGTACGAGCGGCTCAAGCGCGGCAACGGGGTGATCGACTTCGAGGACATGCTGCGCGCCGCCGTCTGGGGCATCGAGGAGCACCCGGACGTCGCCGAGCAGGTGCGCAACCAGTACCGGCACTTCGTGGTCGACGAGTACCAGGACGTCAACCCGCTCCAGCAGCGGCTGCTGGAGGCGTGGCTGGGCGGCCGGGACGACCTGACTGTGGTCGGCGACGCCAGCCAGACGATCTACTCGTTCACCGGCGCCACCTCGTCGTACCTGGTCGACTTCCCCCGCCTGCACCGGGGCGCGACAGTGGTCCGGCTGGTCCGCGACTACCGCTCCACCCCGCAGGTCGTCGGGCTCGCCAACGCGGTGATCTCGCAGGCCCGGGGCACCGAGGCGCGGCTGCGGCTGGAACTGCACGGCCAGCGCCGGCCCGGCCCGGAACCGGACCTGCGGATCTTCACCGACGAGCCGGCCGAGGCGAACGCGGTCGCCGCCCGATGCCGGGCGCTCGTCGCGGCCGGCACCCCGGCCCGGGAGATCGCGGTGCTGTTCCGCACCAACGCGCAGTCCGAGGCGTACGAGAAGGCGCTCTCCGAGGCCGGGGTGCCGTACGTGCTCCAGGGCGCGGAGCGGTTCTTCGAACGGCCCGAGGTGCGCCAGGCGATGATCGCGTTGCGCGCCGCCACCCGGTCGGCCGACGCGGGGACCCCGCTGCCGGCCGCCGTGGTCGAGGCGCTCACCGCCGTCGGCTGGGCGCCCGACGCGCCCCCGCCGGGCGGCGCCGCCCGCGAGCGGTGGGAGGCGCTCGCCGCGCTGGTCCAGCTCGCCGAGGAGTACGCGGCGCAGGCCGAGGAGGAACCGGGCCTGACCGGGTTCACCGAGGAACTCGCCCGGCGGGCCGCCCAGCAGCACGTGCCCACAGTCGAGGGCGTGACGCTCGCGTCGCTGCACTCGGCGAAGGGGCTGGAGTGGGACGCGGTGTTCCTGGTCGGGCTGGCCGAGGGCACGCTGCCCACCACGTACGCGAAGACGATGGAGCAGGTCGAGGAGGAACGGCGGCTGCTCTACGTCGGGATCACCCGGGCCCGGGAGTGGCTCTGGCTGTCGTACGCCACGGCCCGCTCGCCGGGTGGCCGGGCCCGGCGGCCGTCGCGGTTCCTGCCGCAGCTCGACCGGTCCGGCGGCGGTGAGCGGGCCGGCGGCGCCGGGCCGACGCGGCGGGCCGAGCGGCGCCGGCCGCAGGTGGTCTCCTGCCGGATCTGCGGCGCCACGCTGCTCGCCGGCGCGGACCGCAAACTGGGCCGCTGCCCGACCTGCCCGTCCGACATCGACGAGGAGCTGTACGAGCGGCTGCGCGAGTGGCGGCAGCGGGTGGCGGGCGCGCAGAAGGTGCCGGCGTACGTGGTCTTCACCGACGCCACGCTCACCGCGCTGGCCGAGCGGAAGCCCGGCCGCACCGAGGAACTGGTGGCGATCGCCGGGATCGGGCCCCGAAAAGTCGGGCTTTACGGGGATACGGTGCTCGCCCTGGTGGCCGGTGCCACGGTGGACGACGTCTGCCCACAGAAAACTTCTGAAAACTAGCCGTAAATCGTTTGCCCTCCCCCGAGGGCGAGGAATAGCCTCATGACACACCTCGCGAGCGGCGCCGTTCTGGCTGCTCAAGAGGGATGAGTCCACGGTCGGCACGAGGAGAGTAGGGAGGTGGCACCAGTGAAGATCTTCAACTATGAGCGTCTCGCGGCGATGCCGTCTGCCGTCGCTCCGCTGTCGGCCGTCCGGGTGGCCCTCGCTGCTCGACCGTCGGCTCCGCAGGTGCACCAGGTCCCGGTTCAGGCCGAGCTGAACCTGACCGTTGCGCCGATCGCCGGAGTCGAGGGGACCAGTGGCTTCGCGGGCAAGGGCATCGATGGCGCCAAGAAGCGCACGGATGTCCGCGGTGTTCCACCTCGAGGTAGACCGGTCTGATCCATCAGACCACCGGCTCACCTCGAGGCCGCGGAACCCGCATACCGGGATCCGCGGCCTCAGTTTTTTGTCCCGCCGAAGTACGTCGGAATGCGATCCACGAGATCGAAGTGAGAGAGAGGTGACCGGAGGATGAGTCTGGCGTTGGCCCCCCTCGACGTGAGCGTCGACGTGGAGGCGAACCTGCCCTGCCGGAAGTTCGACCCCGACCTGTGGTTCTCCGACTCGCCCGCCGAGCTCGAGCTGGCCAAGTCGCTCTGCGGGGACTGCCCGCTGCGCGTCGAGTGCCTGGCCGGGGCGGTGGAGCGAGCCGAGCCCTGGGGCGTCTGGGGCGGCGAGATCTTCGAGCGTGGCGCGGTCGTCCCGCGCAAGCGGCCCCGTGGCCGTCCGCGCAAGGAGGACCTCGCCCGTGACGCGCAGCTCCGGGTCGAGGCGGAGGCGCGACTGGCGGCCAGCGGGCTGTCCGAGTCGCGGAACTCCGTCCGGCTGGCAGCCTGACACACCTACGTTCCGAAACCGACCGATGCCGGTGTCCCTCCACCGGCCGACCTGAAAGAGAAACCCTGATGCTGAACCTGCCGAACGGATTCGAGATGCAACTACTCCACGAAGCGTTGTCCAGGGCTCGAATGCGCCGGCCTCAGGCCGGTCGCACCACCACGAGCACTGAGGCAACCCGTTCCGCCCGTACCGTCGCCATGCGGAGTCGCAGCCAGTCGGCCCGCGACCTGGGCGTTCTGTAGAACGATCGTGAGGAAGGGGCGGTGACCTAGTCGGTCACCGCCCCTTCGCCGTGCTCGTGGCCGGCCCGCCCGCTCGCCGGCCGGCCTGCGCTCAGGCCACCGGCGCGAAGCCCGGCAGCCAGCGTTCCAGGATCGACCGGTAGGACGCCTTCGCCTCCAACTGGCAGAGCACCCCGATCGACCCCAGCGTGACCCGGTGGATCATCAGGTACGACGGCGGCAGGTTGAGCTGCCGGCTGAGCTGGTAGGCGGGCGAGCGCGGGCTGGCCAGCCGGGTCGCCTCGGCGCGCAGCCACGCCCGGGTGAAACGGAACTCGTCGGCGGCGATCGGCTCCAGCATCGGACGCAGGAAGTCGAGCACGGCCGGAGCGTCGATCGACTCGGTACGGCTGACGAAGCCCTCGGCGCGCAGCCCCTCCACCACACCGTCGGCGTCCTCGCGCAGCGCCAGCGCCGCGATCCGGCCGATCGGCTCGGGCGTGCCCTGCGGCATCCGGGCCACCGCCCCGAAGTCGATCACGCCGAGCCGGCCGTCCGGGAGCAGCCGGAAGTTGCCCGGGTGCGGGTCGGCGTGCAGCAGACCGGCCCGCTCCGGCGCGGACAGGTGCAGTTCGGCCATCAGCCGGCCGGCCTCGTTCCGCTGCTCCTCGGTGCCCTCCCGGATGATCTGCGACAGCGGGATGCCCTCCACCCACTCGGTGATCAGCACCCGCGGCGCGGCGTCGAGCACCTCCGGGATGAAGATGTCCGGGTCGTCGGCGTACGCGGCCGCGAACGCCCGCTGCGACTCCGCCTCCAGCTCGTAGTCCAGCTCCTCGGTGATGCGCTCGCGCAGCTCGGCCAGCAGCGGCTTGACGTCCAGCCCCGGCTGGATGGCCCGGAACATGCCGCCCAGCCGGGAGAGCTGCTTGAGGTCGGCGAGCAGGGCGTCACCGGCACCCGGGTACTGGATCTTCACGGCCACGTCCCGGTGCCGGGGACCCCCCTCCGCTTCGTACCCCGGATCGCGCCAGACCGCCCGGTGCACCTGGCCGATGCTGGCCGCGGCGGCCGGCGTGTCGTCGAACTCGACGAACCGGTCACGCCAGTCCGGGCCGAGCTGCTCGGCGAGCACCTTGTGCACTGTCGCCGCCGGCAGCGGCGGCGCGGCCTCCTGAAGCTTGGTGAGCGCCTGCCGGTAGGGCGCGGCGACCTCCTCGGGCAACGCCGCCTCGAACACCGACAGGGCCTGGCCGAACTTCATCGCCCCGCCCTTGAGCTGCCCGAGCACGCTGAACAACTGCTCGGCGGTGCGCTGCTGGATCTCGGCGGAGATGACGTCGGACGCGAGGCCGGTCACCCGCTTGCCCATGCCGAGGACGGTTCGACCGGCGAACCCGAGCGGCAGAGCGGCGAGTTTGGCGGTGCGGGACACGGCCCGGCGCGGGATGTCGGTCACCCGGCCATTGTTACCGACGCGGGGCCTCCGCTGCTGCCGTGCGGCGGGTAGTGGCCGGGGCCGACCGGATCGGGCGACGCCGGCAGCAACCGCAGGAGGGGTGCGGCGGCCACCGTCGGTAGCGGACCCGGCCCGGCCCGCGGATCTCCACCGCGCCGCCGAGCGTCTCCGGCTGGGCGCCGTCGAGCTGGGCCAGCACCTCGGCCGTCGCGAAGGCCGCCGCGGCGAGCCGGGTGGCGGCGGCGCAGGCCCGCTCGCCCCGGTCGGCGGCGAGCTGGGCGGCCAGCGCGGGCCAGTCCGGATCCCGGTCGCCCCGGTGCAGGTCGAGGCAGCGCAGGCAGGGACCGACGGGCGGGCGGACCAGCGGGCCGATCACCGGTACGCCGCCGCGCAGGTCGAGCAGCAGGTGCGGCTGGCGCCGGCGGGCGTACCCGGTGGCCAGCAGCTCGGCCGGACGGTCGACGCCGAGCTGCACCACCAGGTCCGGCCGGGCCGCCCGCGACGGGACGGTGACCGTTCCGGGCGCGCACCGCTCCAGCGCCGCGCGTACCGCGAGGGCCAGCGGCCGGCCCAGCTCCGCGGCGGTCAGGCCGGTCCCGACCAGGTCACCGGCGCCGACCGGGCCGGCCAGATCGGGTACGACGTGCCCGACGCCGGCCTGCGCCAGCGCGACGGTGACCGCGGCGCCGAGTCGTCCGGTGCCGGTGACCAGCACCCGGGCGTCGCGGCGGCGGCGCAGTAGCCGGGCCGGTGTGCCGGGCAGGTCGGGCGACGCGAGCGCCAGCGCGGTGGCCTCGGCGGTCAGGCGGGCCCGTGTCGTCCCGGCGAGGTCACGGGGGAGCAGTGCCTGCGCCGGCACCACCAGCCCGGCGTCCCGGAGCGTGTCGAACAGGGCGCGTGCCTCGTCGGGCGGGACCCGGGCGGCGCGCACCTCGGCCAGCACGGCGCGTTCGCTGCGGGTGCCGTCGAGCAGGTCGAGCAGGCGGGCCGTCCCGGGCGAGGACATCTCCAGCAGCACCGCGCGGCCGGGCGGCTCGCCGAGCTGGAGCGTGTGCCGGTCGCGCCAGAGCCGGGTCAGGCCGGGGAGCAGGACGGGACGGACGAGCGGTGTCGGGTCGGTCACGCCACTGATCGTGACCGTCTCCGCGCGCTCCGTCGCTCGTTGTCCACAGGTGCGGCGAGCCGTGGCCAGCGTTGTCCACAGGTTCTCGCCGGTTTTCCACAACTAGCCGGTAACTCTGTCGGCTACACGACCGGGGAGGACGGCCGACGGCCGCCCTCCCCGGTGTCTGCCGTACGGGTCAGACCTTGGCCTTGCCCAGGATGCGGTTCACTGTTGTGCCGCACACCGGGCACTTGCCCTTGGCCATGTTCATGCCGGTCTTCGAGACCTCCACGTGCCCCTCGAAGTCCCGCTTCTCCTTGCACTTCACGCAGTAACCGTTGTAGGTCTGGGCCTGGTCGGCCACGGTAGCCTCCTCGTCTCGTCCGCCGGAGGTGTCCCGGCGGTCTCCCTGCGGCGGCCCACGCGTGGCACCGGCGCCGGGGGGTTCTCCGCGGTCAGTCACCTGACCGTGGTTGGCGGACCCTACCCAGGTACGGGCAGTTCCATGTCAGCTGTGCGCCGACTCTGTGAGCAAGTCGACGTCGAGAGTGTGCATGCCGAGTAACGTCGGATAAGTCAGTTTCGCGCGGACACGCCGGATGAATGCACCCAGATCCGCTTCGGGTGGCCCCGCCGACTGTCACTCGTCGTAGATCACTTAACGTGAACAGGGCCGGTCAGGTGATGGTCAGCTACCGTCGCAAAGAATTTTTTCCGGACTCCTGACAATCAACCGCCACTTTCCGGGCGCGTGTCGTCGTGTTGACTCTTGCGGAGTCCTGGTCAGTACGCATTAGCTTTCCATCGTGACAGTCAACCGAGGCTGCGCGGACCGGTAATGGCCGTGACGCGGAAGCCCGTCGTCGAGGTGCGGCGCAGCCAGCGTCGGCGGCGCACGGTGTCCGCGTACCGGGACGGTGAGCGCGTCGTCGTGCTGATCCCGGACCAGTTCTCCCGGGCCGAGGAGAGCGAGTGGGTCGACCGGATGCTCGCCCGGCTCGCCGCCCGGGAGGGCCGGCTGGCCCGCTCGGACGCCGAACTGCTCGCCCGCGCCACCCGCCTGATCGACCTCTACCTGACCGAACACGGGTCGGCCGCCGCTCCTGCGAGCGTCCGCTGGGTGACCAACCAGAACGGCCGCTGGGGCTCCTGTACGCCCGCCGACCGCACCATCCGGATCTCGCACCGGGTCCAGGACATGCCCGACTGGGTGATCGACTACGTGCTGCTGCACGAGCTGGCGCACCTCATCGTGCCCAGCCACAACGCCGACTTCTGGGCGCTGGTCGCCCGCTACCCCAGGTCGGAGCGTGCCCGCGGCTACCTGGAGGGCGTGGCAGCCACCGCCGCCGTCCCCTGACCACCGCCCATCGCCCACCGCGGTCGATCATGAAGTTGGCCCGGCGTCTCGTCCGCTTCGTCACCGCCAACCTCATGATCGTGAACGGACTCCGGCGGGTGGGGTTAAGGTCGGCGAATGTCGCGACGTGTGGTGGTGGCGCTGCTCGGCCCGGTGACGTGGACGCCGCCCGGAGTCGATCCGGCGCGATGGCGTACCGCGCTCGCCGAGGACGTGGTCGACCTGCTCGCCACGCTGAACGAGGTCGAGACCGCCGTCGCGGTCACCGCCCGCGACCGATGGCTGGCCGACGCGGTGGTCTGGCCCGGCACCCAGGTGTACGAGGTGCCCGAGCCGACGCCGAACGCGGTGTTCGCGGCGATCATCGGCGACCAGGCGGCCCGCGATGACGGGGCGGGCGGCTACGACCAGGTCGCGGTGGTGGCGGCGGACGCGCCGGACGTGCCCGGGCTGACGCTCGGCAAGCTGCTCCGGCCGCTCACCACCCGGCCGGTGGCGGTGGCCCCGGTCGAGGGGGACGGAACCGGGCTGCTGGGAGTGGCGGCGCGACTGCCCGTACCGGCATGGCTGCCGGCGCTGGACCTGGACGCGACCGCGCCGGCCGAGGTGCGGCGGGCGGCGCCGAGCCCGGGCGACGTGGCGGTCACCGCCGGCTGGCACCGGATGCGCGGCCCCGCGGACCTGGCCGCCCTCGATCCGGCCGTCGAGGGCTGGGAGGCGACGCGCGCCCTGCTGTCCGGCCGCCCCGTCTGACACCCCGCCCGCCACGCCCCCTCCGCACGCCGCACCCACGAGGCCGCCGATTCGCCGATCTTGGAGTTGTGGCACCTCACGGAAGCCGCACTCGGGACATCCTGGGCGCCACAACTCCAAGATCGACGGTGGGAGGCCGCGTCAGCGCTTGTCGTCGTCCTCGCCGGGGGACTTCTCCTCCGGGGCGCCGGGGGCGGAGAAGTCGAAGTTCGCCAGCTCGTCGTCGAGATCGGTGCTCGTCGTGGCGAACGCCTCCGGGGCCGCGAAGTCGTCGTCGGAGGGCAGCAGGTCCGGGTGGCCCCAGACCGCGTCCCGCCCGGCGATGCCGCGGTGCTCGGTCAGCGCCGCCCACAGCACCGTCGCCTCACGCAGGCGGCGGGGCCGCAGTTCGAGGCCGACCAGCGCGGCGAACGTCTGCTCGGCCGGGCCACCCGCGGCACGGCGGCGGCGGAACGCCTCGCCGAGGCGTACCACGTTGGGGAGGCGGTCACCGGCGGCGCTGTCGACGACGTGGCAGACCCAGCCCTCGACCAGGGCCAGTACGGTCTCCAGCCGGGCCAGCGACGCCTTCTGGGCGGGCGTGTCCTCGGGCGTGAAGATGCCCTCCAGCGCGATCGCCTGCATCGACTCCGGGTCGGTCGGGTCGACCCGGCCCATCGCCTCCTCGATCGCCTCCCGGTTGACCCGGATGCCCGCGGCGTAGTTCTCCACCGCGGTCAGCACGTGCCCGCGCAGCCACGGCACGTGCTGGAACAGCCGCTGGTGGGCGGCCTCGCGCAGGGCCACGTAGAGGCGTACCTCGTCCTCGGGCAGTTCCAGGCCCTCGCCGTACACCTTGATGTTGGCGGGAACGAGCGCGGCGGTGCCGGCGGGGCCGAGCGGCAGGCCGATGTCACCGGCGGAGAGCACCTCGGCGGCGAGCGAGCCGAGCGCCTGGCCGAGCTGGCCGCCGAAGAGGGCGCCGCCGAGCGTGGCGACCATCGACTGCATCGGGCCGAGCTGGGCGCGGGCCTCCGGCGGCACCAGGTCGCCCATCGCGCCGACCATCCGGCTGGCCACCGGGTCGCAGAGCTTGCGCCACACGTCGAGCGTCTTGAAGATCCACTCGTTGCGGTTCCAGGCGACCGAGGTGCGGATGCCGGAGGGCCACGAGGTCGCCGGCTCCAGCCACAGGTCGGCGATGCGCAGCGCCTCCTCGACCGCGTTGCGTTCGAACGGCGACACCGCCGGGTCGCCGGCGGCGGCGAGCTGGCTGGCGGCTACCTGCCGGGCCAGGTCCCAGTTGACCGGCCCGCTGCCCGGCGCCGAGAGCAGGTGCTGCAACTGCGACATGAACTGCTGCATCGCCGCGGGATCGTTGGGGTCTGGTGGTTGACCACCCGGGAGCGCGAAGCCGAACGGAATATCAGGCACGACGTCTACGGTACGCGGGCCCCGCCGCAGGTCGTGCCACTCGGCGTTGCGCTGAGGGCGAAGTCCGCCGGTCACCGCGCCGGATGGCAGGGGACGGATCGGTACGCTCTGGCCCATGAGACGTCGCGGCGTGACCGTCCTCCTCGGTGCCCTGCTCACCGCTCTGCTCAGCATCGGCGTGCTGAGCGTGCCGCTGCCGTACGTGGTGCTCGGCCCGGGTCCGACGGTGAACACGCTGGGCAGCGAGGACGGCAAGGAGGTCATCCAGGTGACCGGCCGCGCGACGTCCACCTCCGCCGGTCAGCTCCGGCTCACCACAGTCGGTGTGCAGCCGACGGTGCGGCTGCGGTCGGCACTTGCCGGATGGTTCTCCTCGGACGAGGCGGTGGTGCCGCGGGAGCTGGTCTACCCGCCGGGGGAGTCGCAGGAGGAGGTCGAGAAGCGCAACGCGGAGGACTTCCAGAACTCGCAGACCAGCGCCGAGACGGCGGCGCTGCGCGAGCTGGGCTACCCGATCAAGGTGCTGGTCAAGGCGGTCACGCCGGGCGGCCCGTCGGTCGACGTGCTGCGCCCCGACGACGTGGTCACGTCGGTCGACGGGGTGCCGGTGACGAGCGCGGCGAAGCTCACCGAGCTGATCCGGGCGAAGCCGGCGGGCACCGCGTTGACGATCGGCTACACCCGTGGCGGCACCCCGGGTACGGCCACGGTGACCAGCCGCGAGCAGGACGGCCGGCCGCGCATCGGCGTGGAGATCGACCAGCAGCAGCCGCACCCGTTCACCCTGAAGATCGATCTGGGTGACATCGGCGGGCCGAGCGCCGGACTGATGTTCTCGCTCGGCATCATCGACAAGCTGGAGCCGGCCGACCTCACCGGCGGGAAGATCATCGCCGGTACCGGCACCATCGACGACGAGGGTCGCGTCGGCCCGATCGGCGGCATCGCGCAGAAGCTGGTCGGCGCCAAGGACGCGGGCGCGAAGGCGTTCCTGGTGCCCGCCGACAACTGCGCGGAGGCGGTCCGCAACCCGCAGCCGGGCCTGCCGCTGCTGAAGGTCGCCACGCTGAGTGAGGCATTGACGGCACTCGAGACGCTGCGCGCCGGGGGACAGCCGACGCGCTGCTGACGCGGGCCGGGCGGCGGTCACGGCGCGGATCGTGACGTGACCTTGACCCGACGTGCTCAGGAACACCCCGTACTCTTGGTGCCTGGTCGGAGCCGATCACATCGAGCGTGCGGAGCCAACAGTGGTCATGCGTAGCAGTCCCTTACCGAGGATGAGCCGGCGCGGACGCGTCACCATCGGTGTCCTGATCGGGGTGTTCATCTTGTTCACCCTCCTCGGGTGGGGCGTGAACGCCTGGACCGACTGGCTGTGGTTCGACGAGGTCCGCTACACCCAGGTCTTCACCGGCGTGCTCGCCACCCGCCTGCTGCTGTTCCTGGTGGTCGGCGCCGGCATGGCGCTGCTCGTCGGCGGCAACCTCTGGCTGGCCCACCGGCTGCGGCCCAAGATGCGCCCGCACTCGGCCGAGCAGGCCACCCTGGAGCGCTACCGGATGCTGCTGAGCCCCCGGCTCGGCACCTGGATCGCGCTGGCCGCCGCCGTCGTCGGGCTGTTCGCCGGCCTCTCCGCGCAGAGCCGCTGGGGCCAGTGGCTGCTGTTCCGCAACGGCGGTGACTTCGGCGTGAAGGACCCGGAGTTCGGCGTCGACGTCGGCTTCTACGTCTTCCAGCTGCCGTTCTGGCGCTACGTGCTCGGCGTCGGCTTCACCGCCGTGGTGCTGTCGCTGCTCGGCGCGCTCGCCGTGCACTACATCTTCGGCGGCGTACGCCTCCAGGGCGTCGGCGACCGGATGACGAACGCCGCCCGCGCCCACCTCAGCTCGCTGGTCGCCGTGTTCGTGCTGCTCAAGGCCGTCGCCTACGTGCTGGACCGGCGGGCCATGCTGCTGGAGTACAACGAGGGCGCCAAGCTCTACGGCGCCGGCTACGCCGACGTGAACGCGCTGCTCCCGGCGAAGGAGATCCTCGCCTGGATCTCGATCGTGGTGGCGCTGGCGATCATCGTGTTCTCCAACGCGGTCATGCGGAACCTGGTCTGGCCGGGCATCTCGCTGGCCCTGCTGGGCGTCTCCGCGGTGGCGATCGGCGGCATCTACCCGTGGGCCGTGCAGACGTTCGAGGTCAAGCCGAGCGCCCGGGACAAGGAGGCGCCGTACATCGAACGCAGCATCAAGGCGACCAGGTCCGCGTTCGGTCTCGACGGCACGAAGACCACACCGTACGCGGCCAGCAACCTCGTTCCACCCGCCAGCCTCGCCACCGACACCTCGGTGGTGTCGAACATCCGGCTGCTCGACCCGCAGCTCGTCTCCGAGACGTACACGCAGCTGCAGCAGGTCCGCGGCTTCTACGACTTCGGTTCGAAGCTGGACATCGACAGGTACTCGGTCAAGGACAAGACCTCCGACTACGTGGTCGGCGTCCGTGAGATCAACTACGGCGAGCTGACCGACCAGCAGAGCAACTGGATCAACCGCCACACCGTCTACACCCACGGGTACGGCCTGGTGGCCGCCCCGGCGAACCAGGTGGTCTGCGGCGGCCAGCCGTACTTCGTCTCCGGCTACCTCGGCGAGAAGGCGCAGGAGGCGTGCTCCTCGCCGACCGAGGAGATCCCGGCCCAGCAGCCGCGGATCTACTACGGCGAGCGGATGGAGGCGAGTGACTACGCGATCGTCGGGCAGAACGGCGACCGCAACGTCGAGTTCGACCGGCCCACCTCCACCGGCGGTGAGCAGTACTACACCTACACCGGCGAGGGCGGCGTCAAGATCGGCTCGTTCCCGCGCCGGCTGCTCTACGCGATCAAGGAGCAGGAGTCGAACTTCCTGCTCTCCGAGGCGGTCAACGAGAACTCGAAGCTGCTGTACGTGCGTAACCCGCGCGACCGGGTGGAGAAGGTCGCACCGTTCCTCACGCTCGACGGCGACCCGTACCCGGCGGTGGTGAACGGGCGCGTCCTGTGGATCATCGACGGCTACACCACGGCGGCGACCTACCCGTACGCCGAGCGGGTCAACCTCCAGGCCGAGACGACCGACGAGCTGACCGGCCGGGGCACGTTCCAGCTCGCCCGGGAGAACGTCAACTACATCCGCAACTCGGTGAAGGCGACTGTCGACGCGTACGACGGCACGGTCAAGCTCTACTCGTACGACGACACCGACCCGGTGCTCAAGGCGTGGAACAAGGCGTTCGGCGGTGATCTGGTGCTGCCCAAGGGCGACATCCCGGCCGAGTTGGCCGAGCACTTCCGCTACCCGGCCGACCTGTTCAAGGTGCAGCGCAACCTGCTGACCAAGTTCCACGTCACCGACCCCGGCGACTTCTACTCCGGCCAGGACTTCTGGCAGGTGCCGAACGTGCCGGACGCGCCGGACAGCGGGCAGAAGCAGCCGCCGTACTACCTGTTCACCCAGTTCCCCGGGCAGGACGGGCCACGCTTCCAGCTGACCTCGGCGGTGACTCCGAACGGCCGGCAGAACCTCGCGGCGCTGGTCTCCGGGTCGTACGTCGACGGGCAGCCGAAGCTGGAGGTGCTGGAGCTGCCGGACCAGACCCGGATCTCCGGTCCGACGCAGGTGCACCAGCAGATGACCAACAACGGCGACATCCGGCAGCAGCTGAACCTGCTCTCCTCGAACCAGGCGCAGGTGCAGTACGGCAACCTGCTGTCGCTGCCGTTCGCCGACGGCATGCTCTACGTCGAGCCGGTGTACGTGAAGAGCAGTAGCCAGGACGCGTACCCGCTGTTGCAGAAGGTGCTGCTCTCCTACGGTGACGGCGGCTCGTACGTGGTGCTCGCCAACAACCTCGGCGACGGCATCAAGCAGCTCGTCGAGCAGGGCAAGCGGGCACCGAACAACAACCCGCCGCCCAGCACCGACGACAACCCGACGCCCACGCCGTCGCCGTCGCCGACCGGGGGTGACAACAACACGCCGCCGATGAGCGGGGAGCTGGCCCAGGCGGCCGCCCGGGTGCAGACCGCGATCGGCGAGGTCAAGGCCGCGCAGGCGTCCGGCGACTTCGAGCGGTACGGACGTGCGCTGAAGGCGCTGGACGAGGCGATGAGCGCGTTCCAGCAGGCCCAGGCCGCGGCGAACGGCTCGGGCAACCCGGCGCCGTCGGGCAGCGTCTCGCCACCGGCGCCGACGTCACCCGCGCCGTCACCGGGCGGCTGACGCCGAACTGACACCACGAGCCCGTGGTCCGGGACCGCAACGGTCAACCGGACCACGGGCTCGTGTCGTCAAACGGACTCCCGACCACGATCCCGGACCGGGCGTTCTTCGCCCTAACCGAGTACCCGTTTTGCGCCTCCGCGGGTCGGTGCGCTACGGTTGTCGAGCCGACGCGGGGTGGAGCAGCTCGGTAGCTCGCTGGGCTCATAACCCAGAGGTCGCAGGTTCAAATCCTGTCCCCGCTACTCGTGACGAAGGCCCCGGAGTTCTCTCCGGGGCCTTCGCCGTTCTCGCGGGTGTCCTACGCACCCATGTGCGGGTCGCACGCCATGGCCCACGGTCCGCGACCGGCCCGGCAGAAGAGAAGTCCCGAGACGCGTATGACTGTGAGTCATAGTTATGACTCTCAGTCATATCGTTTTCGACCAGAGTGTCTCGGGTTCGACCTCGCCCGGCGAGACGTCGGATCGTCGTGCGGCGCCCGAGGCGGGGATTCCGGGTACCCGGCTGATCTCCAGGAACGGAGTGCGATAAGCTTTACGAGCCGACGCGGGGTGGAGCAGCTCGGTAGCTCGCTGGGCTCATAACCCAGAGGTCGCAGGTTCAAATCCTGTCCCCGCTACTCGTGACGAAGGGCCCCGGAGTTCTCTCCGGGGCCCTTCGCCGTGTCCGGCGACATCCTCGCTGTCCGCCGTGCCCTGGTTGCGGGCCTCGGCGAGGATGGGGTCATGTCTGCATGGAACAAGTGGTGGGGCCGCCTGGGCGCGGTCCTCGGTACGGTCGTGCTGTCGGTCTTCGTGCCGGTCGCGGCCTGGGCGTCGTCCGGCACCGGCGAGATCGTGGTGGAGGCGGCGCGCCGGCGTTCCCGGGGCGGCTTCGGCTTCCTCGGCCTGCTCTGCTGCCTCGTGGTGGTCGGCGGCATCGTGCTGCTGGTGGTGCTGCTGACGCGCGGCCGCCGCAACCGGCCCCCGCGCTGATCCCCGGCCCACCCCGCCCACGCCGGGCGGGGTGGGGAGGGGTGGGTCAGCCGGCGAGGGCGGCGTTCGCCTGGGCCATGAAGCGGGAGGTGGCGGTACGGGCGCCGGCCCGCTTGCCGCGGATGCTCTCGGCCGCCTCGATCAGCAGCGTGCGTACCGCGGCGTGCCCCTTGGGCGGCGGCGCGGGCGACGGGCCGGCCAGGTCGTCCAGCTCGGCGCCGAGCGCGGCCATGCTCTTCTCGGCCCGGCCGGTCACCTCCGCGGCGACGAACGAGCGCACCTGCTTGCTGGCGTTCAGGCCGCGTTCGACGCCGAGGAGCCGGCCGGCCGCCACGTTCGTGGTCAGGAAGTCGAGCACGTCCACCACGGCTTCCGGGTGGCGGGTGCCCCGGAAACCGGCCCAGTACATCGACGCCCGGGGCCACTGGGCGGCCGGCGTACCCGGGAAGGCCACCGCGCCCAGCTCGTCGTCGGTCAGGCTCTGCAACTCGGGCAGCTGATGCGACCAGGCGAAGGAGGCCGCGGTGTGCCCGGTGACCACGAGCTGGCGGGCCAGCTCGCCGCTGTCGGCCTGCTCGACCAGGGCGGCGCTCGGTGTGGCCCGGTCGAAGCGCGCCACCTCCCAGAACTCGAACCAGGCGAGCAGTTCGGCGGAGCTGAAGCCGAGCTGCCGCCCCTGGTACAGCTCGCTGCCCTGGCCGCGCAGCCAGAGCCAGAACGCCCGGTAGTCGCCGGAGGCGTCCATGGTGCCGGCCACCCGGTTGCCGGAGGCGCGGGTGACGCGGGCGGCCCAGGCCACGTACTCCTTCCAGGACATCCCGGTGCGCGGCTCGGGCTGGCCCAGGCGGCGCAGCAGCCGGCGGTTGAACACCAGCGCCGCGCTCGTCTGCGCGGCCGGCACGCCCACCGTGCGCTCGTCCACCCGGCCGTAGCGGGCCAGTTGCTCCGGCACCTCGCGCAGGTCGAGCCGCTCGTCGGCGACGTACCGGGTGAGGTCGAGCAGGATGTCCCGGCCCGCGTACTCGGCGAGCAGGGTGTCGTCGATCTGGAACAGGTCCGGCGCGTTCCCGCCGGTGGCCTGGGTGGCGAGCCGGTCGTAGTAGCCGCCCAGCCCTTGCCAGGTGACCCGGAAGCTGACCCGCGGGTTCTGCTGCGAGTACAGCCGCAGCGCCTGTTCGGTGGCCTGGGCCCGGCGGGCGCCGCCCCACCAGAACACGGACAGCTCGATCGGGCCCTCGTCGGCGGCCACCTCCTCCGGGCTGCACCCGGCGAGCAGCGGCAGCCCGCCGGCGGCGAGCGGCAGCCCGGTGAGCGCGCCCAGGAACCGTCGCCGGTCGATCCCGGGACGGGGTACGGACTGCGGAGCGCGCACGGGTCTCTCTCCGAAGGTCGGGTGGACGGATCATTTCACCGGCCCCCGGCCGGGTGTCAACGCCGGGCGGGACGGCGGTGGGCGCGCCGGGCGGTCCGCGCCGGTCATGGTGTACTAGCGCCGTGGAACTTCTGCACTCGGGCAAGGTCCGGGACGTCTACGCCGACGGCGCGGACCTGATCCTGGTCGCCTCCGACCGCGTCTCCATCTACGACGTGGTGCTGCCGACCCCGATCCCGGACAAGGGCCGCCTGCTCACCGCGCTGTCGCTGTGGTGGTTCGAGCAGCTGTCCGACCTGGTGCCGAACCATGTGATCTCCGCGACGGACGTACCGGCGGAGTTCGCCGGCCGGGCGATCCGCTGCCGGCGGCTGGAGATGGTGCCGGTCGAGTGCGTGGCCCGGGGCTACCTGACCGGTGGCGGCTTCGCCGAGTACCAGCGCACCGGCTCGGTCTCCGGGGTGCCGCTGCCCCGTGGCCTGGTGGAGGCGTCGATCCTGCCCGAGCCGATCTTCACGCCGTCGACCAAGGCGCCGAAGGGCGAGCACGACGAGCCGATCACGTACGAGCAGGTGGTGGACAAGGTCGGGCCGGAGGTCGCGGAGCGGCTGCGGCAGATCACCATCGACGTCTACCGGCGCGGCGCGGAGATCGCCGCCGAGCGGGGCATCCTGATCGCCGACACGAAGCTGGAGCTGGGCTGGGCGGCGGACGGCACGCTCGTGCTCGGCGACGAGGTGCTCACCTCGGACTCGTCCCGGTTCTGGCCGGCCGAGTCGTACCAGCCGGGCCGCGCCCAGTTCTCCTACGACAAGCAGTACGTGCGGGACTGGGCCACGGCGAGCGGCTGGGACAAGCAGCCGCCCGCCCCCGAGGTGCCGGCCGAGGTGATCGAGGCGACCCGGGCCCGCTACGTCGAGGTGTACGAGAAGCTCACCGGCAACACCTGGGCCTGACGCTCAGTCGACCCAGTCGAGTGTGCGCCGGACCGCCTTGTGCCACTGGCGCAGCTCGCGCTCCCGGTGCGCCGGGTCCATCGTCGACTCCCACTGCGCGTCCGAGCGCCACTTCTCCCGCAGCGTGGCCAGGTCGGGCCAGAACCCGACGGCGAGGCCGGCGGCGTACGCGGCGCCGAGGCACGTGGTCTCGGTGATCCGGGACCGGACGACCGGCACGTCCAGCACGTCGGCGAGGAACTGCATCAGCAGCTCGTTGCCGGTCATCCCGCCGTCGACCCGCAGCCGGCGCAGCGCCACGTCGGAGTCGGCGTTCATCGCGTCCACCACCTCCCGGGTCTGGAAGGCCGACGCCTCCAGCACCGCGCGGGCCAGGTGCCCCTTGGTGATGTAGCCGGTCAGCCCGGCGATCACGCCCCGGGCGTCGCTGCGCCAGTGCGGGGCGAACAGGCCGGAGAAGGCCGGCACCACGTAGCAGCCGCCGTTGTCGTCGACGGTGCGGGCCAGCTCCTCGACCTCCGGGGCGGAGGAGATCAGGCCGAGGTTGTCGCGCAACCACTGCACCAGCGAGCCGGTGACCGCGATGGCGCCCTCCAGCGCGTACACGGCGGGCTGGCCCTCGATCCGGTACGCCACAGTGGTGAGCAGGCCGTGCCGCGACGGCACCGGGCTGGCACCGGTGTTCAGCAGCAGGAAGCTGCCGGTGCCGTAGGTGCACTTGGCCTCGCCGGGCTGGAAGCAGGTCTGCCCGAACAGCGCCGCCTGCTGGTCGCCGAGCGCGCTCGCCACCGGCACCCCGGCCAGCACCCCCTGTGCGGTGCCGTACACCTCGGCCGAGCTGCGGATCTCCGGCAGCACGGCGGCCGGGACGCGCAGCGCGTCGAGCAGCTCCGGGGCCCAGTCGAGCGTCTCCAGGTCCATCAGCATGGTGCGGCTGGCGTTCGTCACGTCGGTGACGTGCCGGCCGGTCAGCTTCCAGATCAGCCAGCTGTCCATGGTGCCGAACAGCACCTCGCCGCGCTCGGCCCGCTCGCGCAGCCCGTCGACGTGGTCGAGCAGCCAGCGCAGCTTCGGCCCGGCGAAGTAGGTGGCCGGGGTCAGGCCGGTGCGGGCCCGCAGCCGCTCCTCGTCGTACGTCTCGGTCAGCTCGCGCAGCAGCGGGCCGGTGCGGGTGTCCTGCCAGACGATCGCGTTCGCCACCGGGCGGCCGGTCTCCCGGTCCCACACCACTGTGGTCTCACGCTGGTTGGTGATGCCCACCGCGGCCAGCGACTCGGTGCCGATGTCGGCGCTCGCCAGCGCCTCGCGCACCACGTGCTCGACGTTCGTCCAGATCTCCTCGGCGTCGTGCTCCACCCAGCCGGGCCGGGGGAAGATCTGCCGGTGCTCGCGCTGGGCCACGGCGACGATCTCACCGGCCCGGTCGAAGACGATGCAGCGCGAGGACGTGGTGCCCTGGTCGATGGCGGCGACGAACTCTGCGGTCACGGCAGCACCGTACCCGCCGCGAGCGTCCACCGTCTCCCTCCGGCGGCCCGTACGATCATCAGACGTGCGTGACATTGCCGTGTTCAGCGGGTCGGCCCATCCCGACCTCGCCGCCGAGATCTGCGCCCACCTCCACGTCCCGCTGCACCCGGTGCGGGTGTCCCGGTTCGCCAACGACTGCCTGGAGGTGCAGTTGCAGGCGAACTGCCGGGAGCGCGACGTCTTCCTCATCCAGCCGCTGGTGCCGCCGGTGCAGGAGCACCTGGTCGAGCTGCTGCTCATGATCGACGCGGCCCGGGGTGCGTCGGCCGCGCGGATCACCGTGGTGCTGCCGCACTACGCGTACGCGCGGTCGGACAAGAAGGATGCGCCGCGCATCTCCATCGGTGGCCGGCTCGTCGCCGACCTGCTCACCTCCGCGGGCGCGGACCGGGTGCTGGCCATGACGCTGCACTCGCCGCAGGTGCACGGCTTCTTCAGCGTCCCGGTGGACCACCTGCACGCGCTGCGCGAGCTGGCCGCCCACTTCAAGGGGTACGACCTGAGCAACGCGGTGGTGGTCTCGCCGGACCTGGGCAACGCCAAGGAGGCGGCCGCGTTCGCCCGGATGCTCGGTACGCCGGTGGCGGCCGGCGCGAAGCAGCGTTTCAGCGACGACCGGGTGCAGATCAGCACGATCATCGGTGACGTGGCGGACCGGGACGTGATCGTGCTGGACGACGAGATCGCCAAGGGCAGCACGGTGATCGAGCTGATCTCGCACCTGCGCGAGCGGCGGGTCCGCTCGATCCGGCTGGCCTGTACGCACGGCCTGTTCTCCAGCGGGGCACTGGAGCGGCTGAGCGGGCAGGAGGGCGTCCTGGAGATCGTCTGCACCAACACGGTGCCGATCCCGGCGGAGAAGCGGGTGCCGAAGCTGGAGGTGCTGTCGGTGGCGCCGGCGCTGGCCGAGGCGATGCGGCGGATCCACAACGGGGAGTCGGTGAGCGCCCTGTTCGCCTGACGGTGGCGGGTCAGCCGTCCAGCGGGCCGGTGACGGGCTGGCGGGTGGCGAGCGCGGCGGTGATCCGGACGACGGTGCCGGCGTCGCCGCTCTCCACCTCCATCGTGTCGCTCAGCTCCCGGGCCAGCCAGAGGCCCCAGCCGCCGGCGGTGTCCGGCGCGGGCCGCTCGCGGTCGCGCAGCCGCCGTTCGCTGATCCCGGGCCCGTGGTCGGCGACCTCGCAGACCAGTTCGCCGTTCCGCTCCCAGAGCCGTAGCCAGCCCTGCCCGCCGCCGTGGCGGACCGCGTTGGTGATCAGCTCGTTGACCGCCAGCACGAAGTCGTCCAGCCGTTGGCCGGACAGGCCAGAGCCGTGCGCGCAGGAGGTGACCGAGTGCCGCAGCCCGGTCACCTGCGCCTGGTCGAAGGCGGTGGCGAGAAGCAGGGAAGGTTCGATGGGCACAACCGTACGCGGTGCGGGGAGTTCTGCGTCTGTCATGACCCCGTCCCGACGATGCTCCTCGACGACTTTCGCGGCATTTCCACCGTACGTCAGGGTTTCTCGGACCGCACCGCCCGGGGTGGCCTGGACCGGCTGTGACAGGGTGGCCCACATGCCGTCGTCCTCCGGCCTCGAGGGCCCCTTCTGGCGATCGATAGCGGTGTTCCGCTTCGCCGCGCTCGCGTACGTCGGACTGGTCGTGCTGCGCGACGCGGACCGTTACGCACACCCGGTCGCCGCGGGCGGTGTCCTGCTGGCGATGCTGGCCTGGAGCGGCGTGACGGCGGCCGGCTACGGCCGTCCGGCCGGGCGGCGCTGGCCGCTGCTCCTGGCCGACCTCTGCGTGGTGCTGGCGATCATCCTGGTCACGCCGTGGGTGGTGGGCCGCGCGGCGCTCGCCGCCGGGGTGCCGATGCTGACCGCCGCCTGGCTGGCCGGGCCGGTGCTCGCCTGGGCGGTCTCCGGCGGGCGGCGACGTGGCGCGGTGGCAGCGATCGTGCTCGGCGGTGCCGACCTCGCCACCCGGGACCGGATCAGCCCGTCCGCGCTGACCGGCGCGATCCTCATGCTGCTCGCCGGCGTGGTGGTCGGGCACGTGGCTCGGCTGGCGGTGCAGGCGGAGGAGCGGTTGCAGCGGGCGGTGGAGCTGGAGGCGGCCACCCGGGAGCGGGAACGGCTGGCCCGCGACATCCACGACTCGGTGCTCCAGGTGCTCGCCCTGGTCCGGCGGCGCGGCGCGGACCTGGACGGCGAGGCGGCCGAGCTGGCCCGGCTGGCCGGCGAGCAGGAGGAGGCGCTGCGGGCGCTGATCGGCCGGACGGGCGCGCCACCGGATCGGGCCGGGGACGAGCAGGACCTGCGCGACCTGATCGACAGGTACGCCTCGGCCACCGTCGTGGTGTCCGCGCCCGCCACACCGGTGCCGCTGCCGGCGCGGGCGGCCGGTGAGCTGGGTGCCGCGGTCGGCGCGGCGCTCGACAACGTGGCCCGGCACGCCGGCGGGCGGGCCTGGGTGCTGATCGAGGACGAGGAGGAGACGGTGACCGTCTCGGTACGCGACGAGGGGCCGGGAATCCCGGAGGGGCGGCTGGCGGAGGCCGCCGCGCAGGGGCGGCTCGGGGTGGCGCAGTCCATCCGGGGCCGGGTGACCGACCTGGGCGGCGAGGTGCGGATCGTGTCCGCGCCCGGCGCCGGCACCGAGATCGAGCTGGTCGTGCCGAGGAGCCGCGGGTGAGCATCCGGGTGATGGTGGTCGACGACCACCCGATGTGGCGCGAGGGCGTGGCCCGGGACCTCACCGAGGCGGGTCACCAGGTGGTGGCGACGAGCGGGGAGGGCCGGCAGGCGGTACGGGTGGCCGCGGCGGCCCGTCCCGACCTGGTCGTGCTCGACCTCCAGCTGCCGGACATCTCCGGCGTCGAGGTGATCCGGGGCCTGCGCGCCGCGCTGCCCGGCGTGCGGGTGCTCATGCTGTCGGCCAGCGGTGAGCCGCAGGGCGTGCTGGACGCGGTCAAGGCCGGCGCCACCGGCTACCTGATCAAGTCGGCCGCACCGGCGGAGTTCCTGGACGCGGTGCGCCGCACGGCGGCCGGTGAACCGGTGTTCACGCCCGGCCTGGCCGGGCTGGTGCTGGGGGAGTACCGGCGGCTGGCCGCGGCGCCGCCCGCCCCGGACGACGACGCACCCCGGCTCACCGAACGGGAGACCGAGGTGCTGCGTCTGGTCGCCAAGGGGCTGTCCTACAAGCAGATCGCCGACCGGCTGAGCCTGTCCCACCGGACCGTGCAGAACCACGTGCAGAACACCCTGGGCAAGCTCCAGTTGCACAACCGGGTCGAGCTGACCCGGTACGCCATCGAGCGGGGCCTGGACGACTGAGCGGTCAGCGCGCCTCCGGCGGCCGGGTCTCGTGCACCGCCAGCTCCTCCGCGCTGGCCCCGCCACCGGCCGCGCCAGCGTCGTAGGCGACGTTGTCGGTCTCCTGATCGGTGTGTGCGCCCTCGTCCGGTTCGACCAGCCGTCCCACCTGGTGGTCGGCGACGCTGCCGAGCTGGCCGTGGTCGTACACGGAGACCGGGGAGTGCGGGTCCGAGACCGGGCCCGGGTCGATCACGTCGGCGTCGAGCTGGGCCTGCGCGGCGGCCTCCTCGCTGTCCGCCTCGGCGGCGATGTCCGGGTCGACCGGGCCGGCGAGCGGGTCGTCGGCGGGGCGCTCGTACTGCTCGCGCTGGAGCTTGTAGTCCAGCGACTCGCCGTCGAGCTGCTCCTCCGCCGTGGTGCCGAACTGGTCCACCGCCACCGGCGTGCGGTCGCCGGGGATCTGGGCCGGGTCGGGGCCGTCCGCCTCGCGCCCGGTCAGCACGTCGTCGTGGGCGCTGGAGTCGTCGTCGGCGGTGTCGGGCAGGCCCGACGCCTCGGGATCGGACACGGGGGTGGGGTACTCGTCGTCGCGCATGCCCGGGAACTACCCACTGCGCTCCCCGCCCTAACCGCGACCGGCCGGGAGGATCGGGAGAAACAGTGCGAAAAGCACCTCAGTTGCGGTACGCCGTCTCGTCCTCGGCGTACAGCACGCACCACACCACCTTGCCGTCGGGCAGCGCCGTGCTGCCCCAGCGCCGGGCCACCGTGTCGATGAGCAGCAGCCCTCGCCCGCCCACCGAGTCCACCGGCGCCGGACCGCCGTACGCGGGCCGCCCGGTCGAGTGGTCCCGGACCGCGAGGTGCAGCGCGCCGCCGCGTGGGGCCAGCCGGAGCGTCATCGGCGTGACCGCGTGCGCCACCACGTTGTTGACCATCTCGGTGACCGCGATGCAGGCCGGCTCGGTCAGCTCCGGCAGTCCCCACCTGGCACAGCCGCCGGTCACCAGCACCCGCGCCTCCCGGGCGGCCTCGACCACCGGGGGCAGCTCGGCGTCGAGCGGCTCGGGCGGCGCGTCCGGTGGCGGCCCGTCCGGGTCGAGCAGCAGCCGCGCGGCGGGCCAGTCGTCGACCGCCCGGCAGACCTCGTCCAGCGCGTCGCGTGCCACCGGATCGGGGATCCGCACCCCGGACAGGTCCACGAGCAGCACCCCGGGGTGCCGCCACAAACGGGCGAGCAGCGCGTCCCGTACGGCTTCCACCTCGGACCGGTCGAGCACCCCGGTCAGCCGGACCGTCGGCGAGGAGTCGTCGGTCTCCACCAGGCAACGCGCATCCGTCGGCATGATCGCCCCATTGTGCCCCTCGGTCCGCGCCCGCGCACCGGTCCGGTCGACGGGACTCACGGCCGACCGGCCCGCGACCGGCGGCTGAGCGCCGCCACCGTGCCGACAGCCGTGCCGGCGGCCAGCCCGACCGCCGCGGTCAGCCGCAGCACCTGCCCGCGCCGGCCGGACCACCCGTCGGTCCGCTCCGCCGCCGCGTCCGGCGTGAAGACCGCGCCGGTGGAGTCGGCGCGTACGCCGGGGCCGAACTGGGTGCGCGCGGTGTACCAGCCCAGCACGCGCTCGGCCAGCGCCGGGGCGAGCCGCCACTGGAGGCCGATCAGCCGGGCCGCGCCGCCCGCGTACGCCTCGCGCCGGGGACGCCGCAGCAGCCGGACGATCGTCTCGGCGACCATCTCCGGCGGGTACACCGGCGGCGGCGGGGTCAGTTCCCGGCCGGAGTGGTTGGCCGCGTGCCGGAAGAACGGCGTGTCGATGGTGGCGGGCAGCACCGTGCAGATGGAGATGTTCCCCCGGCCGGTCACCCGCAGTTCCTGCCGGACCGTGTCGGCCAGCCCGCGGATCGCGTGCTTGGTCGCGTTGTACGCCGACTGGTACGGCATCGCCACCTCGGCCAGCACCGAGGCGTTGTTTACGAGCACCCCGCCGCCGGCCGCGTCGAGCCAGGGCAGCGCGGCGCGCGTCCCGTACACGGCGCCGAGCAGGTTCACGTCCACCACCCGGCGGAACTCGGCCATCGGGATCTCGTCGAACAGCCCCACGGTGCCCACCGCCGCGTTGTTGATCCAGGCGTCGATCCGGCCGAACTCGGCCACCGCCCGCCCCGCCAGCCGCTCCACGGCCTCCGGGTCGGTCACGTCGGTGGGCACCACCAGGGCCCGGCCGCCCAGTTCCCGGCAGTACGACGCGACCCGGCGCAGCGCGGACTCGGTCCGGGCCGCCAGCACCACGTCGGCACCCCGGCGGGCCAGCGCGTACGCGGTGGCGGCGCCGATCCCGCTGGAGGCGCCGGTGATGACCACTGTTGCGTCGGAGAGGCTGCGGGTCAGGGGCATTCCCCGTCGGTACCCCCGGGCCGGGCGGTCATGCCGACCGTTTTCGCCGGTGATCGGCTTCGGACGGCTGTCCCGTCCGCGGGACGCCGTGGCCGGGCGACGCCGATCTGTCAGGTTTGGGCGCACCGGACCTGGGTTAATGGGACGCTCTGACCGGAGACCCCGCTCGCAGAGAACGCATGGAGGTGCACCATGCGCGTCGGCCTTGTATGCGCGCACGCCGGCTCGTCCACCGACGGTCCCACCGTCGGGACGCAGGAGCACATTGCGCGCGTGGCGGCGGAACTCGCCGCCCGGGGCCATGACGTCCGCGTCTACGAGCGCCGTGCCGCATCCGCCCAGCCTGCCCTGACCGAACTCGACGGCTACCGGGTGGAACGTGTCCCGGTCGGCCCGCCCGACATGCTCTCCACCGCCGAGCTGGTCCCGTTCGTCGCCGAGTACGGCCGCTGGCTGGCCGGGCAGTGGGCCGGGGACTGGACCCCCGACGTGGTGCACGGGCACTACTGGGTCGGCGGGCTGGCCGCCGCGCACGCGGTCCGCGCCACCGACATCCCGGTGGTGCAGACGTTCCACTCGCTCGGCGTGGAGCAGCTGCGTCACCTCGGCCGTGAGTACGGCGGGCCGGGGGAGCGGATCCCGCTGGAGCGGGCGCTGACCCGGGCCGTGGACGTGGCGGTGGCCCAGTGCAACGACGAGGTCGACGAGCTGACCCGGATGGGCCTGCAACGCACAGCGGTGGCGATGGTGCCGACCGGGGTGGACACCGGCCAGTTCCACCCGGACGGCGAGGCGGCCCCCCGGGACCAGCGGCCCCGGATCCTCTCCGTCGGCGGGCTCGCGCCCGGACACGGGCAGGACGACCTGATCCGGGCCATGCGGCTGGTGGGTGACGCGGAACTGGTGATCGCCGGCGGTCCGCCGCCCGAGCGGCTGGACGGCCACGCCGAGGCGCGCCGGCTGCGCGACCTGGCCGAGCGGGCGGGCGTGGCGGAGCAGGTGAAGCTGGTCGGCGCGGTGCCGCACGACCAGATGGCCACCTGGTACCGCTCCGCCGACGTGGTGGCCTGCACCGCGCACTACGCGTCGGCCGGGCGGGTGTCGCTGGAGGCGATGGCCTGCGGCGTGCCGGTGGTCGGCTACGCCATGGGCGGCATCGCCGACGCGGTGGTGGACGAGGTGACCGGCAAGCTGGTGCCGCCGGGTGACGTCCGCACGCTCGGGGTCACCCTGCGCCGGCTGCTGTCCGACAACGCCGGACGGTTCGCGTACGGGCACGCCGCGGTGGACCGGGTCCGGTGCAGCTACACCTGGGAACGTACCGCCGCCGCGCTGGAGCGCCTCTACGAGCGGGTGATCGGGCGCCGCCGTCCGGCCACGGGAATCGAGCCGACGCCGGTCGAGGCGACGCCGCCGGTCGAGGTGGTCGTCTCCGAACGCGGGCCGGTCGAGGCGGCCTGAACGGGCACCATCCCGGCGCCCGCGATCGCCTTCTGACGGGCGCTGGCGTGGTGGTGCTGCGGTTCGGCGTACCGGGTCAGGCCGACCACCGCCGCGAGCGTCACCAGGAAGCCGAGCCCGGCCAGCCACTCCCGGCCGGGCCAGATCTTGTCGTTGAGCAGCAGCAGGCCGACGATCGCGGCCGGTACCGCGCCGGCGGCGTCCATCGCGGCGACCGCCGCCGTGGTCGAACCGCGCTGCATGGCCAGCCCGAGCAGCAGCTGGCCGATCAGCGAGTGGACGATCAGCAGGTAGAGCAGCGGGTCGCGGACGAACGCCTCGACCGATCCGGCCGAGGCGAGCGGGCGGGCCGCCACCGCCGCGGCGGAGAACGCCATCCCGGCCAGCGACCCGAGCACCACCGACCCGAGCGCGCCGTGCAGCCGGGCGGCGAAGAAGCCGGAGGCGGCGATCGCGACCACCGCCACCGCCAGGCCGACCAGCCCGGCGGTGCCGAGCTGCCGTGACGGCGCCGGCTGGGCGGAGAGCACGAGCGCGGTGATGCCGGCGAACAGCAGCACCAGCAGTACCACCTCGGCTGCGGGCAGCCGCCACTTGAGCACCAGCACGCCGAGGACGGCGGTCACCCCGAGCCCGGCCGCCACGCTGGCCTGGACCAGGAACAACGGCAGGTCGCGGCGGGCCAGGAAGGCCAGCACGAAGCCGACGACCTGGCAGGTCAGGCCGATCAGGTACGTCCGGTGCCCGGCCAGGCGCAGCAGCAGCCCGGGGTCGAACGTGTGGTGCACGGTGGTCCGCGCGGCCGCGACCGACTGGAGGAGGTTGGCGAAGCCGTACGCGATGATCATCGCCGCCAGGAAGCACCAACCGGAGGAAACCACCTGGCGAGGATAGAGGCTCCCCCGGGGTCAGCGCTCGGCTGGACGGCCGAGCCGGGCCAGGATGTCGTCGTGCAGCGCCCCGTTGCTGGCCACGGCGCTGATGTCGGCGGAGTCGGCGCCGGCCGGCGCGGGCCGCCCGGCCAGATCCGTGACGACTCCGCCCGCCTCGGTGACGATCGGGACCAGCGCGGCGATGTCCCACAGCGACAGCTCCGGCTCCACCATCACGTCCAGTGCACCCTCGGCCAGCAGCATGTAGCCGTAGAAGTCGCCGTACGCGCGGCTGCGCCAGGTGTCGCGCATGAGCTGGAGCACCGCGTCCAGCCGCCCGGCCTGCTCCCAGCCGGTCAGCGACGAGTAGCAGAAGCTCGCGTCGCCGAGCGCCGTCACGCCGGAGACCCGGATCGGCGTGCCGTCCGCCGGGCCGGTGCCGGCGAACGCGCCCGCGCCGAGCGCGCCCCACCAGCGGCGGCCCAGCGCCGGGGCGGAGACCAGGCCGAGCACCGGCCGGTCGTGCTCCAGCAGCGCGATCAGGGTGGCCCAGACCGGTACGCCCCGGACGAAGTTCTTCGTGCCGTCGATCGGGTCGATCACCCAGCGCCGCCCGTCCGGCCCGGCCGGCGGCTGCTCGCCGTACTCCTCGCCGAGCAGACCGTCGCCGGGACGGTGGGCGGCCAGCAGCGCGCGGATCTCCCGTTCCACGGCGGTGTCCGCGTCGGAGACCGGGGTCAGGTCCGGCTTGGACTCGACGCGCAGGTCGAGCGCGCGGAACCGGGCCGAGGAGACGGCGTCCGCGGCGTCGGCGAGCAGGTGGGCGAGGGCGAGGTCGTCGGCGTACCCGGTCATGACGGACACGCTAGTGGCGGCGGCCCGGCCGGCGACGGCGGGTCGCCGCCGGTCCGCCGGTCAGGACCCGGCGAGCGGATCGCCGGGGTTGCGCTCCGGCTCGCGCGGGTCGCCGTCGCCGCTGCGGGAGGCCAGCAACCGGCGGTACGAGGCGAGCCGGCGCGCGTCCGCCCTCCCGGCGGCCACCCAGGCGTCGAGCGCGCAGTCCGCCTCGTCGGCGGTGTGCGGGCAGTTGGCCGGGCAGTCCACGGTCGCCTCGACCAGGTCGGGGAAGCCGTGCAGCAGGCTCTCGGCGGACACGTGGGCCAGCCCGAAGCTGCGTACCCCGGGGGTGTCGACGATCCAGCCGGTGTCGCCGTCGGCGCCGGGCTCGGCGGGCAGGTGCAGCGCCACCGCGCTCGTCGACGTGTGCCGGCCCCGGCCGATCGCGCTGACCGTGCCCACCGCCCGTTCGGCGTCCGGGACGAGGCGGTTGACGAGCGTCGACTTGCCCACCCCGGAGTGGCCCACCATCACCGAGACCCGGCCGGCGAGCAGCGCCCGCAGCGCGGCCAGGTCGGAGTCCGGGCGGATCAGCACGTACGGCAGCTCCAGCTCGGTGTAGTAGCCGAGCACCGCCTCCGGGCCGGCCAGGTCCGCCTTGGTGAGGCAGAGCAGCGGCTCGATGTCGGCGTCGTACGCGGCCACCAGGCAGCGGTCGATGAACCCGGTACGCGGTGGCGGGTCGGCGAGCGCGCTGACGATCACCAACTGGTCGGCGTTCGCCACCACCACCCGTTCCAGCCGCCCCTCGGCGGTGGTCTCGTCGTCGTCGGCGGTGCGGCGCAGCACCGAGGTCCGCTCGGCGATGCGCACGATCCGGGCCAGCGCGCCCGGCGCACCGGAGGTGTCCCCGACCAGCCCCACCCGGTCACCCACCACCACCGACTTGCGTCCCAGCTCGCGGGCGCGCATCGCGGTCACGAGCGGCGCGTCCGGCCCGGCACCGGACAGCACGCAGGTGTAGCGGCCCCGGTCGACGGCGATGACGAAGCCCTCGACGGCGTCGGCGTGGCGGGGCCGGGTGCGCGTTCGTGGGCGCGACGACCGGCCCGGCCGGACCCGGACGTCGTCCTCGTCGTACTCACGCCGCTTCGTCGCCAGGACGTCCCCCGCTCTCAGTTCTTGCCGGTCACCATCCCCGACCATAGTGCCGGGAACTCCGGCATGGTCTTGGAGGTGCACGCCACGTCGTCGACCTCGATGCCGGGGACGGCCAGCCCGGCCACCGCCGCCGCGTGCGCCATCCGGTGGTCGGCGTACGTACGGAACGTCCCGCCGCGCAGCGGTCGGGGCCGGATGTCCAGCCCGTCGCGGGTCTCGGTGATGTCCGCGCCGAGCGCGGTGAACTCCTTCGCGAGCGCGGTGACCCGGTCGGTCTCGTGGCCGCGGATGTGGCCGATGCCGGTGAGCCGGGACGGACCGTCGGCGAGCAGCGTGAGCGCGGCCAGCACCGGGGTCAGCTCGCCGACGTCGGAGAGGTCGGCGTCGATCCCGCGCACCGTGCCGGTGCCCCGCACGGTCAGGCCGTCGGTGCCGAGGCTCACCTCGCCGCCCATCCGGTGCAACAGGTCCCGGAGCCGGTCGACCGGCTGGAGGCTGCTGCGCGGCCAGCCCTGCAGCGTCACCTCGCCGCCGGTGACCAGCGCGGCGGCGAAGAACGGCGCGGCGCCGGACAGGTCCGGCTCGATCTCCCAGCCGCGCCCGGACAGCGGGCCCGGCTCGACCGTCCACACGTCGGGCGTGGTGTCGTCCACGGCGGCGCCGGCCGCGCGCAGCATCTGCACCGTCATCCGCACGTGCGGCGCGGACGGCACCGGCGGCCCCTCGTGCCGGACCACGACGCCCCGGTCGAAGCGGGGCGCGGCGAGCAGCAGCCCGGAGACGAGCTGGCTGGACGCGGAGGCGTCGATCACCACGTCGCCGCCGGTCACCCGGCCCGCGCCGAGGACGACGAGCGGCAGGCTGCCGGCCGGGGGTGCGTCGATGCGGACGCCGAGCGTGCGCAGCGCGCCGATCAGCGGCCCGAGCGGCCGGGTCCGGGCGTGCGGGTCGCCGTCGAACGTGACCCGCCCGGCGGCCAGTCCGGCCACCGGGGGCAGGAAGCGCATCACGGTGCCGGCCAGGCCGACGTCGACGTGCGCCGGGCCGGCCAGCGGGTGGGGGCGGACCAGCCAGTGGTCGTCGTCCGAGATCGACATGTGGGCGCCGAGTGCGCGCAGGCCACCGGCCATCAGTTCGGTGTCCCGGGCGCGCAGCGGCCGGGCGAGTGTCGACGGCCCGCCGGCGAGCGCGGCGAGCACCAGGGCCCGGGCGGTCATCGACTTGGAGCCGGGCAGGCGCAGCGTCGCGGCGACCGGGTCGCTCGCGGTCGGCGCGGTCCACTGCTGCGGCGGACGCGTCGCGGTCGGATTGCTCACCGTTACATTCTGCCAAGCTCGCGGCCTGGTGGAACCGTCCGGCGCCGCTGCTCCCGTTGGGCGGGACAGCCGGAACGTCCGGATGCGGCTAGCGTGGGCGCCATGTGCGGGAGGTACGCCACGACCCGGAGCGCCGCCGACCTGAGCGCGCTGTTCGAGTCGGCCGACGAGACCGGCGGGGTGACGCCGGACTACAACGTCGCGCCGACCGACCCGGTGCCGCTGGTCCGGCTCGCCCCGGAGGGGCACCGGCTGCTCTCCCTCGGCCGCTGGGGCCTGCTCCCGCAGTGGTCGCGCAGCGCCGCCGGGGCCGCCCGCATGATCAACGCGCGGGCCGAGACGGTCGCCACCAGCCGGGCGTACGCGCCGTCCTTCGCCCGCCGTCGCTGCCTGGTCCCCGCCGACGGGTGGTACGAGTGGGTCCGCCTCGCCGACGGCGGGCGGCAGCCCTACTTCATGACCCCGCGGGACGGCTCGGTCCTGGCCTTCGCCGGCATCTGGTCGGTCTGGGAGTCGGCCGGTGCGGCCCGGCTCACGTTCAGCGTGCTCACCACCGCCGCGGTCGGCGAGCTGGCCGAGGTGCACGACCGGATGCCGCTGCTGCTGTCGCCGGAGCGCTGGGCGGAGTGGCTCGGCCCGGCCGAGGAGCCGGCGGAACTGCTCGCGCCGCCGGACGCCGGCCTGCTCGCCGGGCTGGAGATCCGGCCCGTGTCCCGGGCCGTCGGCGACGTCCGCAACGACGGCCCGGAGCTGGTCGCCGCGGTGGCTCCGGCGGGTGCCGGGACGGCCGCCGGACCGACGCTGTTCTGATCACGCTCCGCCACATTTGCGCGCCCCGTTTGCCGGGGTTAGGCCGGAAAAGTCGCCCGGACGTTCAGTCAGTTTCATTGAAGACCCTTGTCCTTACGTATTCGAATGCGATAGAACACAGCGCCGGTGATGGGCGTCTGTTCGCACGGGGCGGATGACACTCATCGATCTTGTGAGAGATCTACGCCGGTTCCCACGGGGGAGGTGGGTGTATTGACACGGGCACGTATGCCGCGTCCGCACGAGGTAGCCGCCGCGCGGCGCGATCCGCGACTGCTGCGGGCGCTGAGCGAACGACGCCAGGACGACGCGTGGCGCACCAGGGGCACCTGTCAGAACGTCGATCCGGAGACGTTCTTTCCGGCACCGAACGAACCGGCCGACGCGGCGGTGGCGCTCTGCCGCACCTGCGACGTCCAGGGCTCCTGCCTGGCCTGGGCGCTTGAGGTGGGCGACTGCCACGGCGTCTGGGGCGGCACCACGCCGCGTGAGCGGCGCGCCATGCTGGTGGCCTGGCGCAGCGAGGTGCAGCCGGATCCGGACGCGCTCGACGACGCCGGTCCGCCGGTGCGCGACCGCCTGCTCACGCTGGTTCCGCTGAGCTGATCCCGACGTCGCCCGTGGTCCGCTCCGGCAGGGCCGCGGGCGACGTCGGCGTCTCCGCGCCGAACCACCGGCGGGCGCGCCGGTCCGCGCACAATGGGCCGGTGCGGCACGACGACGAGATCGACACCCCACGCGGACCCGCCCGGCTCCGCTTCGACACACCCGCCGACGCCACCACGGTGCTGGTGCTCGGGCATGGCGCCGGTGGTGACGTGGACGCGCCCGACCTGACCGCGGTGCGGGACGCGGTGCTCGCCGCCGGGGCCGGGGTGGCCCTGGTGACCCAGCCGTACCGGGTCGCCGGGCGACGCGCGCCCGCTCCCGCCGGGCACCTCGACGAGGCGTGGACGGCGGTGCTGGCCGACCTGCGTCGCCGTGCCCCGCTGGTGCGCCACTGGGTGGTCGGCGGCCGGTCCAGCGGCGCCCGGGTGGCCTGCCGTACCGCCACCGCCGTCGAGGCGGCCGGAGTGGTCGCGCTGGCGTTCCCGCTGCACCCGCCGGGACGACCGGAACGCTCCCGGGCCGGCGAACTGCTCACCGGGCTGCCCACGCTCGTCGTCAACGGCGACCGGGACCCGTTCGGCGTGCCCGAGCCGGGCCCCGGCATCGAGGTGGTGGTCCGGCCGGGGGAGCGCCACGACCTGCGCCGCGATCCGGCCGGTACGGCCGCCGTGGTGCGGGACTGGCTGCGCGTACACGGGTGGTCGTGCTGACCGGGCGGCGCGCGCCGTGACCGTCCGGCGCGGCGGGTCGTTGCACCGGTTGGTGCCGGCCGCCCGGTTCGGGCGCGCCGGGGCCACCCTCCCAGGCCCTTCCTGGTCCCAGCGTCGGTCGCGGCCGAGGCCGGGACCAGGATCGGGTGGGGCCGGAGGAATGCCACGCCCCACAACTCGCGTTACTTCCCTTGGACGACGACAGAGCCATCGCGAGGGGGGTGACCGGTGCCGACCGAGACACGGAGCCGGGAACGGGACGAACGGGACGAGCGCCAGCTCCGGCGGCTGCTCGACGCGCCGGAGTGGCCCGCGGCGGCGTCGGTCGTGAGCACCGGCACACACTCCGGAAGTGAATCTGCCGGCAAGCGGGTACGCGTATCCTCGGCGGGAAAGCATCCGACGCGAGGGGATGTGCGGTTGACCACCGAGAAGACGGACGAGCGCAGGGCCCGCTTCGAGCGGGACGCGATGCCCTTCGTCGATCAGCTCTACGCTGCCGGGCTGCGGATGACCCGCAACCCGGCGGACGCGGAGGACCTGGTTCAGGAGACGTACCTGAAGGCGTACGCCGCCTTCCACCAGTTCGAGCAGGGCACGAACCTGAAGGCCTGGCTCTACCGGATCCTGACCAACACCTACATCAACACCTACCGCAAGCGGCAGCGCCAGCCCATCCAGGCGCCGACCGAGGAGATCACCGACTGGCAGCTCGCCGAGGCCGAGTCGCACACGTCCAGCGGCCTGCGCTCGGCCGAGACGGAGGCGCTCGACCGGCTGCCCGACAGCGACGTCAAGGAGGCCCTCCAGCAGTTGCCGGAGGAGTTCCGCCTGGCCGTCTACCTGACCGACGTCGAGGGCTTCTCCTACAAGGAGGTCGCCGACATCATGGGCACGCCGATCGGCACCGTGATGTCCCGTCTGCACCGTGGCCGACGTAATCTGCGGAAGCTGCTGGAGCAGTACGCGGCGGAGCGGGGTTTCAGCGCCGCCTCGTCGAAGAAGGGTTCGACCGCCGCCGCCGGCCGGGAGGTGTGACCGTGAGCTGTGGACAACCGCACGAGACGGACTGCCACGAGGTCCTCGCCGAGGTCTACCTCTACCTCGACCTGGAGTGCGCCGAGGAGCGCCGGGTGCTGATCCGGCACCACCTGGACGAGTGCGGGCCGTGCCTGCGCGAGTACGGCATCGAGCAGGAGGTCAAGGCGCTGGTCGCCCGGTGCTGCGGCAACGAGGCGGCCCCGGAGAAGCTGCGGGAGCGGCTGCGCCTGCGGCTGACCGAGCTGGTGGTCTTCGAGACCACCGAGTCCCGCGAACTGGCCGACTGACGAACGACGCGAAACGGCCCGGGTCCGATCACGGACCCGGGCCGTCTCGCTGTCCGGCGACTGCGCCGCCTGATCGGATGATCAGGAGTTGGGGCGCTTGCCGTGGTTGGCGCTGCTCTTCTTACGGGCCTTCTTCTTGCGGGCCTTCTTCGCCATGCTCTGCCTCCTTGTGCTGGTCACGGTTCCGTCCGCGGCGGGGCGCGGCGGAAGGTCGCGGTGTGGCCCACCGGGCTCGCCGGTGGCCGACCCGCACGATGCTAGTGCCGTCACCGCCCGCCGGGGCGCGGCGGGGCGGATCGCGGCCCGGTGGTGCGCGGCCCGGCGTGACCGGCGTCATGATTGGATACCGTTCGCAGGATTGTCGGGGAGCTGTCGGGGAGAGGGAGGGCCGCGAGATGGCCGAGGAGATCCGCGCCGAGATGGTGGCGAACGTCTGGAAGGTCGTCGTGGCGGCCGGCGACACGGTGTCCGAGGGCGACACCCTCGTCATCCTGGAGTCGATGAAGATGGAGATCCCGGTGGTCGCCGAGTCCGACGGCGTGGTGCAGAAGCTCGCCGTCAACGAGGGCGACGTGGTGCAGGACGGCGACCTGATCGCGGAGATCGGTTGACCGGCCTGCGGGTGCGCCGCGCCGAGCCGGCGGACTTCCCCGTCGTGGCCCGGCTGACCGTCGCCGCGTACGAGGCGGACGGCCAGCTCAAGGACGAGAGCGGGTACGCGCCGGTGCTCGCCGACGTGGCCGGCCGCGCCGAGACCGGCGAGGTGCTGGTGGCCGTCGACGACGTCACCGGCCAGGTGCTCGGCGCGGTGACGTTCGTGCTGCCCGGCACCCCGTACGCCGAACTGGCCGGCCCGGGCGAGGCCGAGTTCCGGATGCTCGCCGTGGATCCGGCCGCGCAGGGCCGGGGCGCGGGCGCCGCGCTCGCGGCCGCGTGCGTGGCGCGCGCCACGGAGCTGGGCTGCACCGCCGTGGTGATCTGTGTCCGCGCCGGGATGGCGGCGAGCGCACACCGCCTCTACGAGCGGCTCGGTTTCGTCAGGTACCCGGAGAAGGACTGGACGCCGCTGCCCGGCATCGACCTGCGCGGCCTGCGGCTGGACCTGACCGCGGCGGGCTGAACCGGCTCAGCCCTGGCCGGTCTCGCCGATCTTGGCGAGCAGCTCGTCGGCCACCTGGAGCGCGATCCGCTTGCGCTCGTCGTCGGTGATGCCCGGCACGCGTACCGCGAACCAGCTGCTGTGCACGGCGAACAGCGTGAGCGCGGCGCGGAGCTGGGCGGCGGGTGAGTCGTCGCCGCGGCACAGCTCGTGCGCCAGCCGCATCATCCGGTCCCGCATCTGCTGGCCGGCGACCAGGCTCTTGAGCACCGTCTGGTTCTGCTCGAAGAAGCGCATCACCTGGGGCAGGTCGCCGGCGAACATGCTGTCGGCGTATTTGCCGATCAGGGCGCGCCGGGTCGCCAGCGTGGGCGGCTGGCCGGCGGCCCAGGCGATCAGCTCGTCCATCCGGCGCAGCCGGTCGTCGACCAGGCTGGTGACGATCTCGTCCTTGCTCTTGAAGTGGTAGTAGAGCGCCGCCTTGGTCACGCCGAGCCGCTCGGCGATCTCCCGCAGAGACGTCTTCTCGTAGCCCTGTTCGGTGAAGAGTTCCAAGGCGACGGCCTGGATCCGCTCCCGCGTGCCACCTGTGGTCTCCCTCACCGGCCGACATCCTTCCAATCCGCTTGACGTGCGCCCGCCATCAGCTTACCGTCCGGCTAGTAAGCAAACTAGCCGGGCGGCAAGTAAGTCGATCATCCGATCTGCGGGGGAGCCTACCGATGAGTCAACCAGCCCAGGTGACCACGAGACCCAATGTCCGGGTCGTCCTGTTCGGTCTGATGATCGCGATGATGCTCGCGATGCTCGACAACATGATCGTCAGCACCGCGCTGCCGCGGATCGTCTTCGAGTTCGGCGGCGCCGACCACTTCACCTGGGTGGTCACCGCGTACGTGCTGGGCACCACCGTCTCCACGCCGATCTGGGGCAAGCTCGGCGACCTGTACGGCCGCAAGACGGTCTTCCTCACCGCTGTGGTGGTGTTCCTGGTCGGCTCCGCGCTCTGCGGCATGTCCGGCTCCGGCGTCTTCGGCGGCGCCGACACCGGCATGACCGAGCTGATCGCGTTCCGCGCCGTCCAGGGCCTCGGCGCGGGCGGCCTGATGGTCGGCGTCATGGCGATCATCGGTGACCTGGTCCCGCCCCGCGAGCGGGGCCGCTACCAGGGCATGATCGCCGGCATCATGGCCATCGCCATGGTCGCCGGCCCGCTGGTCGGCGGTTTCATCACCGACAACCTCTCCTGGCGCTGGGCGTTCTACGTCAACCTGCCGCTGGGCGGCGCGGCGCTGCTGGTCCTTGCCACCACCATGCACCTGCCGAAGTACCGCACCGAACACAAGATCGACTGGCTGGGCGCGGCGCTGCTGTCCGTCGGCATCACCGCGATCGTGCTGGTGACCACGTGGGGCGGCAACGAGTACGACTGGATCTCGCCGCAGATCCTCGGCCTCGCCGTGCTGGCGGCGCTCGCGCTCGGCGCGTTCGCGGTGGTGGAGCGGCGTGTGCCGGAGCCGATCCTGCCGCTGAGCCTGTTCGCCAACCGCAACTTCGCGCTGATCTCGGTGATCGGGTTCCTGCTCGGCTTCGCCATGTTCGGCGCGATGAACTTCCTGCCGCTCTACCAGCAGACCGTGCAGGGGGCGTCGGCCACGAACAGCGGCCTGCTGCTGCTCCCGCTGATGTTCGGCATGCTCGTGGTGTCGCTGGTGGTCGGCCGGACCATCACCAAGACCGGCCGCTACCGCGTCTTCCCGATCGTCGGCGGCGTGGTCATGGTCGCCGGGATGGGCCTGCTCAGCCTGCTGGACGTGGACACCGGCAAGACGCAGTCCTCGCTCTACATGATCGTGCTCGGCGTCGGCATGGGTTTCCTCATGCAGACCTCGATGCTGATCGCGCAGAACAGCGTGGAACAGAAGGACCTCGGCGCGGCCAGCGGCGCGGCCACCTTCTTCCGGTCCATCGGCGGCTCGTTCGGCGTCTCCCTCTTCGGCGCGATCTTCGCCAACCGCCTGGCCGACTCGGCCGCCGGTGCCGCGTTCGCGGGCTCGGGCGGCGAGGGCGGCGCGATGGACCTGGAGGCGCTCAAGAAGCTCACCGGCCCGATGCGCGAGGCGGTGCTCGGCGGCCTGTCCGACGCCATCTCGCACGTCTTCTTCTGGGCCGTCGTCTTCACGGTGGCCGTACCGGTGCTCGCCTGGTTCATCAAGGAGGTGCCGCTGCGCGCGACGAACGACGTACCGCCGGCCGGCACCACCCCGGAGGACGAGGCCGAGGCCGCGCTCGGCAAGGCCCCCGTCGCCTGACGCATCGTCGCGGCCCCGCCGCCCCCGAGTGGGTACGCGGGGCCGCCGCGTACCCACTCCAGTGAGGCGCCGCGGTGCCCCGGTGCCCGGTGCTTCCGCCCGCTGCCCGCCAGTTCGGGGAGGTGGCGGGGTCCGGGGCGAGTTGATCGCGCCACTTCCCCGAGCTGGCGGGGCACCCGGTCCTGGGGGCCGGTGCGCGCTGGCCCTGGGCCCGTGGTCGGCGCGGGGCGGCCGCCACTTCGGGGTGGTGGCGGGGTCGAAGGCGAGTTGATCGCGCCACTTCGGCGAGGTGGCGGTCTACGGGTGCCTGGTGCAATAAGGCCCGATTCCGGGAACCGGTGCGCGGGGTGGGGTGGGTCGTGCTTGCCGATCGCTGCCGCCAGTTCGGGGAGGTGGCGGGGTCGGAGGGGAGTTGATCGCGCCACCTCGGCGAAGTGGCGGCGCTCGGCTGGGTGGTGTGGGCCGGGGAGCGGGCAGGAAATGGGGCCCCGGGACGGTCCCGGCGCTCAGCCGCTGCGGAACAGGGCGGTGAGGCGTCGCCAGAGACGCCGGAGCGGACCGCCCTCGGCGCCGGCGATCAGCCGTTCGGCGGTGGCGCGTGCCGCCGGGTCGAGGGCGGGGGTGGCCCGCGCCAGGTACGCCAGCGAAACCGCCACCGGGGTACGCCGGATCGGCCCGGCGGCCACCTCGGCGATCCGCCCGGACACCAGCGCGGCCACGTCGGCGCGGGTGTCCGGATGCACCCAGGCGGCGGTGACCAGGGCGAACAGTGCCGCCTCGGCGGCCGGTCCGGGATCGCCGGCGGCCAGTTCCCCCAGCACCCGACGCCGGGTCGACCACTCCCACGGCTCGTCGGTGCGGTGGTGCAGCAGGCCGAGGCAGGCCCAGACCTGCGCGCAGCGCGTCCACAGTGCCGGATCCTGCCCGCCGAGCACCCGGCCCAGCGCTGTCGCCGGCGCCTCCGGCGGGTGTGCCAGCAGGGCGAGCAGGTCGGCGAGGTCCAGTGTGGCCAGCCCGACCGCGGCGTCGTACGCGGCCGGCGGATGCGCCCACGCCGGGTGCGCGAGCTGCTGGAGCCGCCGTACCGCCGCCGCCGAGGGAGCGGGACCGTCCGGGGCCGGGGTGTCGTCGCCCGCCGGGGTCACCTGCCCGAGCCAGGGGCGGCCCCGGCAGCACTCGGCGAGGTCACCGTGCTCGTGCGTGTCGTCCGGGTGGTCGCGGACGAAGTCGGCGAGCGCCACCAGGTGGTCCACGTCGCCGTCGCGCAGGTAGCGCAGCCGGTGCGCGGTGTGTACCGCGCAGTCGAACGCGGGGTCCTTCGCCAGTGCCCTGTCGATCCAGCCCAGTGCCGCGTCGAGGCGGCCGTTGTCGGCCAGCGTGCCGGCGATGTCCGCGTAGACGGCGAGGTCGTCGGGGTCGAGCGCGACAGCGCGTTCCAGTGCGGCGAGCGCCTCGGCGGTCCGGCCGGCGCTGCGGTACGCGTACCCGAGCCACACCTCGCCGAGTTTGGTGGGCTGTGCGCGTACCCCCCGGGTGGCCCAGGTGACGGCGAGGGTGACCTCGCCGAGGCGCCGGGCCAGCGCGGACGCCGCGCCCAGCAGCAGCGGATGGGCCGGATGGACGGTGATCGCGTTGCGGGCCAGCGTGAGGTACGGCGCGAGCGGCTCGCGCAGCCGGCGCGGCGCGGGGTCCGGCGCTGCCGCGCAGACCTGCATGAGGATCCGGGCGGTGCGCTCGGGGTCGAGGCGTTCCGGCAGGTCGGAGGCGGTCACCCAGGGCACGGCGGCCCAGGGCGCGGTGGGCGCGTAGCCGGTGGCGGCGGCCAGCAGGTCGAGCCCTTCGGCGGGGCGGCCGGCGGCGGCGAGCAGGTGCGCGCGGGCCACCACGGCGCCGACGAACGCCTGCTGACCGAGCGGGAAGAGGTCCAGGTCGCCACCGCTGGCCGCGTTCAGCCGGGCGAGCGTCTCGTGCGCCTCGGGCAGCGTGGGGGAGCGGACCAGCGCGGCGGCCACGTGGTCGGCGGCGTGCCGCAGGTCCCCCTCGCCCAGCGCCAGCCGGGCCAGTGCGAGTTCCTCCTCCGCGGAGAGCGCGGCGTCGTCCTCGGGCACGTCGTCCTCTCGCCGGTCGGGTCGGTCAGCCGGGCAAGCCTAGGGGATCTTCCGTCGATTAGTGATCCACTGCGCACTCCTGTTCGTTGCGTTGATTGAGGCTGCTCAAACGTGCAAGACTGAGCATCGAACGCGCGGGAAACGCGCAGAAGGAGGTTCTGGAGTGACGCTTCCAGGGGCCGGTATGGCCGCCGACATCGACGAGCAGCCCGCCGGTTACGAGCGTCTGCTCTCCACCGAGCACGCGGCGGCCATCGCCGAGGTGGCGGCCGTCGTCGCGCAACGGCGCCCCCGGCACGTCGTCTTCACCGCCCGGGGCACCTCCGACCACGCCGCGCTCTACGCGGCCTACCTGACCGAGATCCGCCTCGGCCTGCCCGCCGGGCTGGCCTCCCCGAGCGCGATCACCGTCTTCGGCGCCCGGCCCGACCTCTCCGACGCGCTCGTCGTCGGCGTCAGCCAGAGCGGCGGCTCGCCCGACCTCGCCGAGGTGCTGCGGGTCGCCCGCGCCTCCGGCGCGCTCACCCTCGCCGTCACCAACAACCCCGGCTCGCCGCTGGTGGAGACCGCCGAGCTGAGCGTCGACATCGCCGCCGGCCACGAACGCGCGGTCGCCGCCACCAAGACCTACACCGCCGAGCTGCTCGCGCTGCTCATGCTGATCGAGGGCGTACGCGCCGGCGACGGCGTGCTGCCCGCCGAGGAGCACGCCGCCCTGAGCCGCCTGCCCGAGCTGGCCGCGCAGACGCTCGCCGACGACACCCCGGCCCGGCTCGCCCCGCGCTACCGGTTCGCCGCCCAGCTCGTCACCACCGGCCGGGGGTACGCGTACCCGACCGCCCGGGAGGCGGCGCTGAAGCTGATGGAGACCTCGTACCTCCCGGCGCTCGCCTTCTCCGGCGCCGACCTGCTGCACGGCCCGCTCGCCATGACCGACCCGGACGTCCCGGTGCTCGCCGTGGTCGGCTCGGGTCCCGGCGGCACGTCGATGCGTGAGGTGCTGCCCCGCCTCGGCGAACGTCGCGCCGACGTGGTCGTGGTCGGCTCCGCCGAGGTCGGCGAGACCCGGATGGCGGTGCCCGAGGTCGACGAGCGGTACGCGCCGCTGCTCGACATCCTGCCGCTGCAACGGCTCGCGCTGGCCCTGGCGCTGGCCCGGGGCGAGGACCCGGACGCGCCGCGCGGCTTGAAGAAGGTCACGGCGACGATGTGAGGTCAGGCGTGGCACGCTGTGTGGCGTGTCCACCCTCCGTGACCTCGCCGAGGAGCACACCGCGCTCCGCCCGGCCGACATCGACCACCTGCACCGGATCGCCGGCGACTGGCAGCTGCTGTCCGACCTGTCCTTCGCCGACCTGCTGCTCTGGGTGCCGGTGGACGGTGACGGCACGTTCCTCTGCGTGGCCCAGGTCCGTCCCACCACCGCACCGACCGCCTACCTGGACGACCAGGTCGGGCGCATCGTCGGCGGGGCCGAGGTGGCCCACCTGGAGGTGGCCCACCGGCAGGGACGGATCTGGCGCGAGGGCGACCCGGTCTGGTACGGCGACGTCCCGGCCCGCCACGAGGCGATCCCGGTCCGGCTGCGCACCGGCGACGGTGAAGCCGGCGAGGTGATCGCCGTGGTGGGCCGGGACACCAACCTGTCCACCGCGCGCACCCCGAGCCAACTCGAACTGAACTACCTGACCACCGCCGACGACCTCGCCCAGATGATCGCCGACGGCACGTTCCCGCCGCCCCGGCACCCCGGCGAGACCACCTCGGCACCCCGGGTCGGCGACGGTCTGGTGCGGCTCGACGCCAACGGCAAGGTCACCTACGCCAGCCCGAACGCGCAGTCCGCGTACCGCCGCCTCGGCTACGCCTCCCACCTCGTCGGGGAGGACCTGGCCAAGCTGCACCGCCGGCTCGCCGGCGACCCCCTCGAAGGCACCGACGCGGGCAACGCCGTGCTCGCCGCGCTGCGCGGCGAGGCGCCGCCCCGCCGGGAGATCGACGCCCGCGGCGCCACCATGCTCACCCGGGCGCTGCCGCTGATGCCCGCCGGAGTGCCGATCGGCGCGCTGGTGCTGGTCCGCGACATCACCGAGGTACGCCGCCGCGACCGCGCCCTGATCACCAAGGACGCCACCATCCGGGAGATCCACCACCGGGTGAAGAACAACCTCCAGACCGTCGCCGCGCTGCTGCGCCTCCAGGCCCGGCGGGTCGCCATGCCCGAGGCGCGGGTGGCGCTGGAAGAATCGGTACGCCGGGTCGCCTCGATCGCGCTCGTCCACGAGACGCTCTCCCTGTCCAGCGACGAGGCGGTCGAGTTCGACGGCATCGTGGACCGGGTCGCCAGCGCCGCCACCGAGGTCGCCGCCACCGAGGTGAGCGTGGGCATGCGCCGCCGCGGCACGTTCGGCATCCTGCCCGCCGAGATCGCCACCTCGCTGGTGATGGTGCTCAACGAACTGCTGCTCAACGCCGTGGAACACGGCTTCCCGCCGGCCGACGAGGAGACCGCTGCCCCCTCGCCCGCGGAAGCCCCCCGGCCCGAGGCCGAGGTCACCGCGCCCCGGCCCGAGGTGGTGGTCACCGCGCACCGGGCCCGCAAGCAGTTGCACGTCACAGTCACCGACAACGGCCGGGGACTGCCCGAGCAGTTCGACGCCGAGCGCGGCGGCAACCTGGGCCTCCAGATCGTCCGGGCGCTGGTCACCGGCGAGCTGCGCGGCACCATCGAGCTGCGCAACGGCGCCGACGGCGGCACCGAGGCGGCCATCGTCGTACCGCTGGCCCGCGGTACCACCGACCGCCTCACCGGACGAGCAGGGCCACCGTGATCCCCGGCCGCGGCCACACCCGCCGAACCGTGTAGCCCGCGCGCAGCGCGTCGCCCTTCGCACCAGGCACCGCCGCCAGCGGGTCGGCGCGGCGGCCGGTGACCACCAGCCACACCCGGTCCACCCCGGCCAGGCACCGCGCCGGGTCGTCGCACTCCACGGCCCAGAGGCTCGCGTCCTGACGCTGGTCGCGGACCACGAGCACGTCGCGTGGCAGCCTCGGCCCCAGGTGGTACGCCATGCCGAGATCCGGGAACAGCCAGCCGTCCCGGGGCGAGTAGACGATCGCGTCGCCCGGTCGCTGCTCGGCGCGGATGATCCCGGCCGCGCCCGCGTAGTCGACCGGTGCGCTGCGCGGCCACTCATGGGTACGGCGCAGCGCCGCCTGATCGGGCAGCCCGAGCAGCCCGGCCAGGACCACCACCGCGATTCCCGCCGCGACCCGTCCGCGCGGCGACGTCGGTCCTTGCTCTGCTTCCGCGGGCGCGGCAGCGCGGCCGGCCGCGGCGGGTGTCGCCGTGCGCTCCGGTTCGGCGGGCGTTGCTGTGCCCGGCGTTCGGGTCGGTGCGGGAGTGACCCGCGCGGTGGCCAGCGCGGCGCCGGCCAGTACGCAGGCGAACGGCACGGTGAAGACGAGGTAGCGGGTCACCCACAGCGGCACCATCGTGCCGGCGGCGAAGACCAGCAGCACCGGCAGCAGTACGGCGGCGACCGGCAGCAGCGCCCGGCGACCCAGCCGGGCCGTGCCGAGCGCCGCGAGCGCGAGCACGAACCCGCCGACGACGCCGCTCTGCGCCAGCGCGCCCGGTAGTGCCGCCAGGTCGGGCAGGCGCGCCGGGTCCACCCAGTCGAGCTGTCGACCGCGCTGTCCCCGAGCGACGAGTGCCAGTGGGGTGACGAGCACGACGACCGGCAGCAGCGCCAGCAGCCACCCGGCCAGCGCCTCCCGAGCCTCGCCGGTCACGTTCTGCGGTTCCGCTTCCGGTGCGTCCGTGCCATGCTCCCTGCTCCCGGGATGCGGTGACACCCGTGGCGTTCCACCGGCGTTCGACCTCGTGGCTGGGTGGAACGCCGTGGGTGTCTGCGGGGCGCCGTGACACCCGTGGTGTTCCACTCGCGTTCGATCTCGTGGCTGGGTGGAACGCCACAGGTGTCTGCGGCGTGGCCGGCTCGCGTCGGGCATCTGGGCTCGGGACTGGCCGGGCGGATCGACGACCCCCGCGGGGCCATGTGCGGCGACCAGCAGCACCACCACCGCGTGCGCGGCGAGCAGCGTGAGCGCGAGCAGGTGGAGCAGCCCGAGCGCGGCGACCGCGGCGGCGTACCCGGCCCAGCGCCACCGCCCCGGGCGGCGCAGCGCCTCGACCAGCAGCAGCGTGGCCAGCACGGCGAGCAGCGTCGCGAGGGCGTACGGGCGGGCCTCCTGGCCGTACCGCGAGGTGACCGGCAGCACCGCGAACAGCAGTCCGGCCAGCAGCCCGGCGCGACGGCCGACGAGCACCGCGCCGAGGCGGGCGGTTAACCCGGCGGCCACCGCCATCGCGAGCGCCGACGGCAGCCGCAACGCCGTCGGCGACGTACCGGCCAGCGCGGTCCAGCCGTGCATGAGGAGGTAGTACGGGCCGGTGGCGGCGTCGATCGTGCGGGTCATCCGGGCCAGGTCGGGGAGCGGGCGGGTGGCGGCGCTCCAGGTGGCCAGCTCGTCCCGCCACGGCTGGGCGTGCCCGATGCCCGCCAGCGTCACCACGAGCGTGAGCAGGCCCGGCGTCACCCACACCGCCCAGCCGGGAAGGGCGCGAACAGACGCGGGCGCGAACCTCCTCACCCCCGCAGCGTCACACGCCGGTCGCCGTCACCCCGCCCGCTCCACCAATTCCCACCCACCCGGCCCCACCCTCTCCCACCCCGGGCGCGGGCCCGACCCGGTCGATCATGAAGTTGACGGCACTCACCGTCCCTTTTGTCCCCGCCAACCTCATGATCAACAGAGTGGGTGGGTGGGCGGGGGTGGATGGGGGTCGATCTCGGGTGGTGGGCCCGTGATGTGGGATCACAGTGCGGAGCTGTGGTCGTGCGGGGCGTGGTGTGGCAGCATGAGGCACATGACCGCCGCTGTCGTCCGCCGCTTCGTGGCTCGTCGCCACGTCGATTACGGCCGCGTGCGCAGCGCGATCTGTCCGGCCCACTGACGACGCCCGACCTTTCCGTCTCGGGCGCGTACTCGCGCCGGCCGTCATCGACATCGCCGTCCACGGCCCTCTTCAGGGCCGGCCGCCGCGTCCGCGCTCCAGGCACCGCAGCAGACCATGGAGGACGCCGCGATGGCGGTCAGCAGCACCCCGACCCGTCCCGACACCCCGGCGCCTGCCGCCCGTGCGCCCCGCCGGCCACGCGGCGAGGGGCAGTGGGCGCTCGGACACCGTGAGCCGCTCAACCCCAACGAGCGGATCAAGAAGGACGACGACCCGCTGAACGTGCGGGACCGGATCGAGAACATCTACGCCCACCGCGGTTTCGCCTCGATCGACCCGCAGGACCTGCGCGGCCGGTTCCGCTGGTGGGGCCTCTACACCCAGCGCAAGGCCGGCATCGACGGCGGGCGTACCGCCGTGCTGGAGCCGCACGAGCTGGAGGACGAGTTCTTCATGCTCCGGGTCCGGGTGGACGGCGGCCAGCTCAACCTGGCCCAGCTCCGGGTGATCGCGGACATCTCCCGCGAGTTCGCCCGGGACACCGCCGACATCACCGACCGGCAGAACATCCAGTACCACTGGATCCGGGTCGAGGACATGCCGGAGATCTGGCGCCGGCTGGAGGCAGTCGGCCTGCAGACCACCGAGGCGTGCGGCGACTGCCCCCGGATCGTGCTCGGCAGCCCGGTCGCCGGGGTGGCCCGCGACGAGGTGCTCGACCCGACGCCGGCGATCGACGAGATCGTCCGCCGGTACGTCGGCGACAAGGCGTACTCCAACCTGCCCCGCAAGTTCAAGACCTCGATCTCCTGGCTGGTCGACACGCCGTACGAGGCGAACGACATCGCGTTCCTCGGCGTGGAGCACCCGGAGCACGGGCCCGGGTTCGACGTGTGGGTCGGCGGCGGGCTCTCCACCAACCCGATGCTCGCCAAGCGGCTCGGTGTCTGGGTGCCGCTGAACGAGGTGCCGGACGTGTGGGCCGGTGTGGTCGGTATCTTCCGCGACTACGGCTACCGCCGGCTGCGCAACCGGGCCCGGCTGAAGTTCCTGGTCGCCGACTGGGGCGTGGAGCGCTTCCGGGAGGTGCTGGAGAAGGAGTACCTGGGCCGCACGCTGCTCGACGGTCCGGCCGCCGACCTGCCGGCGAAGCCGGTCGACCACATCGGCGTGCACCGGCAGAGCGACGGCGCGAACTACGTGGGCGCGGCCCCGGTGGTGGGCCGGGTGTCCGGCACCCAGCTGGCGCAGCTCGCCGACGTGGTCGAGGCGCACGGCAGCGACCGGGTGCGGCTCACCCCGTACCAGAAGCTGCTCGTGCTGGACGTGGCGCCGGAGCGGACCGAGGAGCTGGTCACGGCGCTGCGCGGGATCGGCCTGGAGGCCCGGCCGTCGGCCTGGCGGCGCGGCACGATGGCCTGCACCGGCATCGAGTTCTGCAAGCTCGCCATCGTCGAGACCAAGCGGCGCGGCGAGGAACTGGTCGCGCGCCTGGAGGAGCGGCTGCGCGACTTCGACGCGGACATCTCCATCCACCTCAACGGCTGCCCGAACGCCTGCGCCCGCACCCAGGTCGCCGACATCGGGCTCAAGGGCCAGCTCGTGGTGGGCCCGGACGGCCGGCAGGTCGAAGGCTTCCAGGTGCACCTCGGCGGCGGCCTCGGCATGGCGCAGGGGCAGACCGCCGGCTTCGGCCGCAAGCTGCGCGGTCTGAAGACCACCGCCGAGGAGCTTCCGGAGTACGTGGAACGGCTCGCCCGCCGCTACCTGGCCGGCCGGACCGAGGGTGAGACGTTCGCCAACTGGGTGATCAGAGCCGACGAGGAGGAGCTCCGATGAGCGACGCCAGATCTGCGCCTCTCTACTGCCCGTACTGCGGGGAGGAGGACCTGCGACCGCACGAGGCCGGGCACGGCGCCTGGGAGTGCCACGCCTGCGCGCGGGTCTTCGCGGTGAGGTTCACCGGCCTGCTGGGCCGGGCGGTGACCCGGTGAGCGGCCTCGTCTCGGCCGCCGGCCTCGGCCTGATCGGCGCGGCCGAGCCGACGCGCCGCGACCCGGAGGAGCTGCGGGCGCTGGCCGAGGAGGCCGGCCGGGAGCTGGCCGACGCCCCGGCGATCGAGATCGCCCGGTGGGCGGTGGAGACGTTCGGCGAGCGGTTCTGCGTGACCAGCTCGATGGCCGACGGCGTGGTGGCGCACCTGGTCTCCCGGGTCGCGCCCGGCGTCGACGTGGTGTTCCTGGACACCGGGCTGCACTTCCCGGAGACGCTGCGGGTCCGCGACGAGGTGGCCCGGCGGATGCCGGTACGCGTGCGCTCGATCCGGCCGCGGATGACTGTGGGGCAGCAGGACGGCCAGTACGGTCCGCGCCTGTTCAACAGGTCCCCGGACGACTGCTGCCAGCTGCGCAAGGTGGAGCCGCTGGAGCGGGCGCTGTCCGGGTACGACGCCTGGGCCGCCGGGCTGCGCCGGGACGAGTCGCCGACCCGGGCGAACACGCCGGTGGTGGGCTTCGACGCGCGGCGCGGCAAGGTCAAGGTGAACCCGATCGCGGCGTGGACGCAGCGGGAGGTGGACGCCTACGTGGCCCGGTACGACATCCCGGTCAACGAGCTGTTCGCCCGCGGCTACGGCTCGATCGGCTGCTGGCCGTGCACCCGGCGGACGAAGGCGGGGGAGGACCCGCGCGCCGGGCGCTGGGCGATGTTCGAGAAGACCGAGTGCGGCCTGCACACCTGAGCGCCGGGCCGCCGGTGGTGCTGGTGGCCCACGGCAGCCGTGACCCGCGCGCGGCGGAGGCGACCCGGGCGCTGGCCCGGGTCGTGGCGGACACCTGCCCCGGTCGTCCGGTGCTGCCGAGCTGGCTCGACCACACCGATCCCGGGCCGGCCGAGGTGCTGCGCGGGCTGGCCGCCGCCGGTCACTCCCGGGCGGTCCTGGTGCCGCTGCTGCTGACCGCCGCGTACCACCGGAAGGTGGACATCCCGGCGGCGGTCGCGGCGGCCGGCGCGGACATCGAGGTACGGGTGACGGACGTGCTGGGGCCGACCGGCGGCGGGGTGGACGGCGGGCTGCTGGACGGGCTGCGCCGCCGTCTGGCGGAGGCGACCGGTGACGGGCCGGACGGGCTGGACGCGGTGGTGCTGGCGGCGGCCGGTACCCGGGATCCGGCGGCGCGGGCCTCGGTGGGCCGGGTCGCCGCGGCGTTCGGCGCCGGGCTCGGAGTGCCCTGCCGCGTCTCGTACGCCTCGGCGGCGCCCCCGGAGGTCGGCGGCGCGGTGACGCGACTGCGCGCGGCGGGCGCCCGCCGGGTCGCGGTGGCCGCCTACTTCCTGGCGCCGGGCCGGTTCCACGACGGGGTACGCGCGTCGGCCCGTTCCGCGGGCGCGGTGGCGGTGGCGGATCCCCTGACCGACCTGCCGGAGCTGGCCGACCTGGTCCGGCGGCGGGTGGCGGCGGTGGCGGGCTGACCCGGTCCGGGACAGCAGAACGCCCCGGCCGGAAGCCCGGCCGGGGCGATCAGCGTGTACGGGTCAGGCGGAGTGAGCGCGCAGCACCCGGAGGCCGCCGCGGCGCTTCACCGCGCGACGCTCCTCTTCGCTCATCCCACCCCAGACGCCGGCGTCCTGACCGGACTCCAGCGCCCACTGCAGGCACTGGTCGGTCACGGGGCAGCGCCGGCAGACGGCCTTCGCCTGCTCCACCTGAAGGAGGGCGGGGCCGGACGTCCCGATCGGGAAGAACAGCTCCGGGTCCTCGTCGCGGCAGACCGAATCGTGGCGCCAGTCCATGGCGGCAACACTCCTCATTCTTAGTGGGTGGCCAGATAACGCTTCGTTGCTATTTCTATATGCGTCCGCATTGCCGAATGGTGACGGTCAGCATCCATCAATTCGGCGCAGCGTGAGCAGGCTGTGGGGTGCCCGGACCTGCTGGAACAGCTCAACCGAACGAGCATATCCAGGCAATGTCCCGGCAACACGAGTTCGCTTGTGAATACTTTCACGAACTACAGCGATGTCAAGGGTGGCGCTCGGAAAAACTCCGAACAGTGAGCGGGCTCACCACCCATTTGTCCGAGTTTGCCAGAGCCCTGGTTACCCGGCGTGCCACAGTCGATAATCAATGTAGTACGGTCTGCGTGACGTTGCTGACATTTCCGGCACCCTTCCTCGGCGTGGCGGCCACCGCGCCCGCGCGGCGGGGGGTCCGCGTCAACCGACTGGGATACCCGAGACCTAGCAGATTACTCTCAGTGCGGCCGGTACGGATGTGAATCGGACTTTCTCCCGCTCGCCGAGGTAGTCCCCGTCCACCTGGAACGGCAACGGGCGCTCCGAGACCAGCGTGAACTCCGCCACGTCGTGCAGCCGCAGCACCTGCTTGCCGTGTGGATCCGGTCGCTTCGAGAAGAACTGCACCGCCGTACGGGCGGTGCTGGCGACCCGCAGCCGCCGCAACGCGAGCACGTCGAGCCCCAGGTCGAACGACGCCTCCGGGTTCGGGTTGATCTCCCGGTCGCCCAGGTACGTCCACGGGGCGGTGTTCTGGATGATCGCGGTGGCCAGCTCCGTCGCGGGCGCCTCACCCGGGCGCTCCAGCGTGATCGACGGGTGACGGCGGTCCGAGCCGACGAAGTACTGACCCGCGGTGGAGCGGAAGTAGAGCGCCGGGGTGGAGACGCGCCCCTTCTTGCGGGCCTGCTCCACCCGGCGGATGACCGCCGCGTCCAGCCCGAAGCCGGCGCAGAACGTGAAGTAGCGGTCGTCGGCCCGGCCCAGCCCGATCGTGCGGGACCGGCCCAGCCGCAGCCCCTCCAGGATCATGCTGGTGCCGTCCGGCCACTCCCGGGGCAGCCCGAGTGCGCGGGCGAAGACGTTCGTCGAACCGCCCGGCACGGTGGCCAGCGCGGGCAACCGCTCGGCCGAGGTCTGTCCGGTACGGAACGTCGGCGGCTCCGCCGCCATCAGGCCGTTCACCACCTCGTTGACGGTGCCGTCGCCGCCGAGCGTGACGACCAGGTCGACGCCCTCCTGGGCGGCCTCCCGGGCCAGGTCCATGGCGTGGCCCCGCCGGCGGGTGTACCGCACCGACAGGTCGACTTCACTGCGCAACGCCCGGACCAGCACGTCCCGGCTGCGCTCGCTGGTGGTGGTGGCCTTCGGATTGACCACCAGGACGGCCCGCATGGGCGGCACTGTACCGCGACTACCCACCGGTATCGTGGCGCCCGTGACGATCGACTCCGACCCGCTCCCCGGCACGCTGCGCGCCGCGGTGCTCCTGCTACGTGCCGAGGCGGTGGCGCTGGGGCTGATCGCGGTGTGGCTCATCTGGTCCGACCTCACCGCCGACACGACGGATCTGACCTCGGCGCTGCTGGTGACCGTCTTCGCGGTCGGCGGCGCGGTGGCGCTCTGGGCGCTCGGCGGCGCGCTGTCCCGCCGCCGCGCCGGTGCCCGCGCGCCGGCCATCGTGCTTCAGCTCATGCTGCTGCCGGTCGGCTGGTTCATGATCGAGGGCGGCATGGGCTGGCTCGGGGTGCCGCTGATCGCGCTCGGGATCGGCATGGTCGGGCTGCTGGTGAGCGGTCCGACCAACCGCGCGCTGGGTTTCGGCGAGCCGGCCGCCTGAGCGCCGCCGGGGCCGTGGCCCCCGCGACGGTCAGTAGATGCCGGCGCGGCGGGTCAGCAGCGAGATGGTGGCCCGGCCGCCGGACGCGTGGGCGTTCGCCCCGGTGGTCAGCGCGGTCAGCACCTTCCAGGCGAACGACGACTCGGACGGCAGCGTGGCGCCCCGGACCGTCGGCACCGTCACCTCGACGGTGAGGGCGTCGTCGGTGACCGCGAAGCGGCACTCCAGCTCGGCGTCGCGGGTGGCGATGGCGAGCAGCATGGCGCACGCCTCGTCGACGGCGATGCGCAGATCCTCGATCTCGTCGAGGGCGAACTGGAGCCGGGCCGCGAGGCCGGCCGTGGCGGTGCGGAGCACGCCGAGGTAACCACCGTCGGCGGGCACGGTGAGGTGGACGACGTCGTCATCAGTCGTCGGGTGCCCGGTCAGTTGAGTCACGGCTCCTCCCCCCGGTGCGGGACTCTACCCGGTCAGCGGGCGGGGCGCGTGGGCGCGGCGGTCGCGTGCGTGGCTAGCTCGTGCAACGCCGGCCCGGCCAGGCGGTACGGCGTCCACTCGTCCATCGGCGTGGCGCCGATCGCGGCGTAGAAGCGGGCCGCCGGGTTCCAGTGGATCATCCACCACTCCAGGCGCTGGTAGCCGCGCTCGACGCAGATCGAGGCCAGCGTGGCGAGCAGCATCCGGCCCGCGCCGGTGCCCCGGGCGTCCGGGCGGACGTAGAGGTCCTCCAGGTAGATGCCGTGCACGCCGGCCCAGGTGGAGAAGTTGAGGAACCAGAGCGCGAAGCCGATCGGCCGGTCCGAGGCGTCGACGGCGACGTGGCCGTACAGCGCCGGGGACGGGCCGAACAGCGCCGCGTCGAGCTGTGCCGTGGTGAGGTGGCACTGCTCGGGCGCGCGCTCGTACTCGGCGAGTTCGTGCACCATGGCGACGACGGCCGGTACGTCCTCGGGACGTACCGGCCGGATCGTCGGAGTGCCGTCGGGCGACGTCACGCCTGCTTGGTCTCCCAGAAGATCTTCGAGATCTCGTCGATCTTCGCCAGCAGCTCGTCGGCCTTGGCCGGGTCGGTGCCGCCCTTGGCGCCGGCCGCGCCGGCCAGCTTGGTGGCCTCGTTGAACAGCTGGTGCAGGTGCGGGTACTTCTCGAAGTGCTGCGGCTTGAAGTAGTCGGTCCAGAGCACCCACAGGTGGTGCTTGACCAGCTCCGCCCGCTGCTCCTTGATCAGGATGGCGCGGGTGCGGAACTCCGGGTCGGTGTTGGCCTGGTACTTCTCGCAGATCATTTTGACCGACTCGGCCTCGATCCGGGCCTGGGCCGGGTCGTATACGCCGCAGGGCAGGTCGCAGTGAGCGCTGGCCGTCACCCGGGGCGTGAGGATGCGGGGAAGGCGCATCAGGGTCCTCCATGGGTTGTTTGCGATGATCCAAGACGACATTACTCCTGGAGACGCCTTCCGGGGCTGGGAGGTGACATGGCGCCCACCGGGGAACCTCCGGCCCTGCGCGGCCCGCTGGTGCCGGTGCTGGTGACCGGCCCGTCCATGGCCCCGACGCTGCGTCACGGCGACGCGGTGCTGGTCCGCACGAAAGGCCGGGCGGTACGCCCCGGTGACGTGGTCGTCGCGGTGTTCCGCAGCCGTCCCGACCTGCTCGTCGTGAAGCGGGCTGTGGAACCGCGCGACGGCGGATGGTGGTTGCGCGGCGACAACGAGTTCGTCGCCGACGACTCCCGGGCGTACGGGGTGGCCGACGTCCGCGGCCGGGTGGTGGCACGCTGGTGGCCGCGTCCGGGACGGGTCAGGGGCGGGTGACGACCGGAGCGGATATGACCCCGCTCACATACTGGGTGCCGAAGCGTGACTATGCTCGAAAAGTGCCCGGGTGACCCCCGCACCGCCGCGCCGCCGGTCGCTGACCACCGCTGACCACGCCGGCCGGTCCGTCTGCTCGACAGATCCTGGAGTCACCATGTCTTCGTCCACCCCGGACCCCGCCGATCCCGTCTTCCGCCTGCACGTCGGCGGCAAGATGGCAGTCGCCTCCACCGTGCCGCTGACCAGCCGCGAGGACCTCTCCCTCGCGTACACCCCGGGGGTTGCCCGGGTGTGTGAGGCGATCGCCGCCGACCCCGCGCTCGCCGACACCTACACCTGGGTGTCGCACACCGTCGCGGTGGTCACCGACGGGTCCGCCGTACTCGGTCTGGGCAACATCGGCCCGCGCGCCGCGCTGCCCGTGATGGAGGGCAAGGCGGTGCTGTTCAAGCAGTTCGCAGGCGTGGACGCGGTGCCGGTCTGCCTGGACACCCAGGACGTGGACGAGATCGTGGCCACGGTCAAGGCGCTCGCGCCCTCGTTCGGCGGGATCAACCTGGAGGACATCAGCGCCCCGCGCTGCTTCGAGGTGGAGCGCCGGCTCGACGAGGCGCTGGACATCCCGGTCTTCCACGACGACCAGCACGGCACCGCGATCGTGGTGCTCGCCGCGCTGCGCAACGCCGCGACGCTGCTCAACCGCAAGCTCGGCGACCTGCGGGTGGCGGTCAGCGGTGCGGGCGCGGCCGGGGTGGCGGTCACCAAGATGCTGATCGCCGGCGGCGTCGACCCGGACCGGGTGGTGGTGTGCGACTCGCGCGGCATCATCGGCCGGCACCGCGAGCTGACCGGCACCAAGGCCGAGCTGGCCGAGCTCACCAACGCCGAGGGCCGGCAGGGCGGCATCACCGAGGCGCTGCGCGACGCGGACGTGCTCGTGGGCGTCTCCGGCGGCCAGATCCCGGAGGCGGCGGTGGCCGGCATGGCCCCCGGCGGCATCGTGTTCGCGCTGGCCAACCCCACCCCGGAGGTGCATCCCGAGGTGGCCGCCCGGCACGTGGCGGTGGTCGCCACCGGGCGCAGCGACTACCCGAACCAGATCAACAACGTGCTCGCGTTCCCCGGTGTGTTCCGGGGCGCGCTGGACGCCGGGGCCACCCGGATCACCGACTCGATGAAGGTGGCCGCCGCCGACGCCATCGCCGGCGTGGTCGCCGAGTCGCTCACCGCCGACGCGATCGTGCCCTCGCCGCTGGACCCGCGCGTCGCCCCGGCGGTGGCCGAGGCGGTCGCCGAGGCCGCCCGCCGCGACGGCGTCGCCCGCCGCTGAGATGTAAGGAAGGGGCCCTTCCCAACGCCTCCGGTAGAGGACGGGCCCCTTCTTAACTCCTGCTCAGCTTGTTACCGTGCCGATCATGCGTGCTGCCTATGCCTCGGCCTTCGACGCCGACAACCCGCTCGCCGCGCTCGCCGTCGGCGACCGTCCCGAGCCGACCGCCCCACAGGACGACTGGGTCACCGTGCAGGTCCGGGCCAGCTCGCTCAACCACCACGACCTCTGGTCGCTGCGCGGTGTGGGCCTCACCGCCGGCCAGCTCCCGATGATCCTCGGCTGCGACGCGGTCGGCACCGACCCGGACGGCAACGAGGTGGTCATCTACCCGGTCGTGCCCACTCCAGGTGACCCGCGCGGGGTCTCCATCCTCTCCGAGCACTACCAGGGCACGTTCGCCGATCGTGTCGCCGTACCCCGGATGAACCTGCTGCCGCTGCCCGACGGCCTGTCGGCGACCGACGCGGCGTGCCTGCCCACGGCCTGGCTCACCGCGTGGCGGATGCTGACCACCAAGGGCCGGGTCGCCGACGGCGAGTCGGTGCTGGTCCAGGGCGCCGGCGGTGGCGTGGCCACCGCGGCCGTCGCACTCGGCGTCGCACTCGGCAAGCGGGTGTACGCGACCAGCCGCGACGCCGGCAAGCGGGAGCGGATCGCCGAGCTGGGCGCGACCGCGCTGGAACCCGGCGCGCGGCTGCCGGAACGGGTCGACGTGGTGATCGAGACGGTCGGCGCGGCCACCTTCGACCACTCGCTGAAGTCGGCCGCCCCGACGGCCCGGATCGTGGTCTCGGGCGCCACCTCCGGGCACGAGCCGAAGATCAACCTGCGCCGGGTCTTCGCCATGCAGCTGGAGATCCTCGGCACGTCGATGGGCACCCCGGACGAGCTGACCGAGCTGCTCGCGTTCTGCGCCGAGCACGAGGTGCGCCCGGTGGTCGACCGGGTGGTGCCGTTCAGCCGGATCGAGGAGGCGTTCGCCCGGCTGCACTCCGGTGACGTCTTCGGCAAGGTGGTCGTCGACCACACCTCCTGACGTCTCAGAGCCGGTCGTCCAGGGTGGCCAGGCCGCCCCGGGCGGCGTCGGCGGGGAGGCGCTTCTTCGCCGCCGGATCGCCGTAGAGCGTCCAGCGGAGGAACTCGACTGTGGTGTCGGCGACCACGCCCAGCGCCTTGCCGTCGCCGAGCAGCGCCCGGCCGTGGTCGCCCTTGGGCAGGCTGAGCATCGCCTTCGGCCACGGCACCGCGTCGTACACGGCCTTGCCCGCCGCGTACGACACCACCTCGTCGGCCTCGCCGTGCACGAACAGCTGCGGCGCGGCGGCGCCGGCGAACGCGGTACCCACACCGAGCGCGGTGCCGGCGAAGACGATTCCCGCGTCCAGCCGCTCGTCCCGGCCCGCGGTGAACAGCCCGATAGTGGTCACGCCACCGGCGCTGTGCCCGGTCGCGGCCACCCGCTCCGGGTCCAGCCGGCCGCGCAGCGGATCGCCGGCCTTCTCACCGAGCGCGAGCACCCGGGTCAGCACGTACGACACGTCGGCCGGCTGGTTGAGCACGTCCAGCGGGTTGCCGTCGGTGCCCCGGGAGGTGTGCGGGAAACGCGGCGCGGCGACCACGAACCCGGCCGCCGCCCAGCGGGTCAGCAGCGCCTGGTAGTCCTCCGGCCGGGCACTGAGCCCGTGGCTGAACAGCACCACCGGGAACCGCCCGTCCGCCGCCGGGGCGGACCGCTCGACCCCGCCACCGGCCGCGCCGGCCGCCGGGTACCAGAGCGTCACCGGCAACGGCCGGTCGCCGTCGCGGTTCAGCTTCACCTGGCGTACGCCGACAGCGAAGCTCTCCGCAGGCGCCTTGCCGGCCGGTACGCGCGGAGTCGGCGCGGCACTTGTCGGTGGAGCGTCGGGAGCGGGCTGCCCGGCCGGAGCGGTGGGCTGCTGCGAGCAGCCGGCGAGGGCGGCGCCGAGCACGGCGGCGGTGAGCAGGGCGACGGGACGACGGCGCATGAACTCGATTGTGCCTCGCGATCGCGGCGGACAGGCCCGGTCAGTGCTCCGGGTGACCACCGGCTGACGCCCGGAGACGGGCCAGGTCGGCGGCGTCCTTGGGCCGGCGCGGGCGCTCCGGCATCCAGACCGGGAACATCTCCTTGAACTCGATCTGCGCGGCCACGCTGATCACCGGCGCCGTGAGCGCGCCGATCCGGCCGGGCGGCCCGGCCAGCATCCCCTCCGGCAGGATGGTGCCCACCCACGGTCCGGCGCCGACGACCACCCGGCCCTCCGCGTCCCGGTCGAGGTACGCGAAGCTCAGCTCGACGTCGTCGCGCAGCAGGTCGAGCTGCGTCGCGGCGGGCATCCGGGGATCGGGGCGCCAGCCGAGCGCGCCGAGCCGGTCGGCCAGCGTCGCGGCGTCGCGCCGCCAGCAGTACCAGTCGACGTCGACGTGCGGCCGGGTCACCTCGCCGAGGTGGAAGTCCATCGCCCAGCCGCCACGCAGCCACACGTCGATCCCGCATGCGCCGGCCACATCGACGACCTCCCGGATCGCCCCCAGCTGCCGCCCCTCCAGCCTGCCCACCCCGGCACCCTACCCACCCCACTCCGCCCCAGGGGAGCGTCGATCATGAAGTTGACGGCGACAAACCGGACAGCGAACGCCGTCAACTTCATGATCGACGAGACAAAGGGGGCGGGGGCGGGGCGGGGCGGGGGGGGGGCGTCAGGTGGGGAGGGCTCGGGTGGTGAAGGTGGTGGTGGCCGGCGCGGTCGCGTCGGTGGGGAGGCGGTGCAGGGCGGCGCGGTCGGCGTAGAGCGTCCAGCGCAGGAAGTCGGTGGTGGTGTCGAGCACCTGGGGGAAGCCGGGCCGCCCCGGTGTCAGGTATTCGCCGTGGCCCTGACCGGTGAGGCTCAGGAAGGCGGCCGGCCCGAGACAGCGGGCGTACGCGGCCCGGCCGATCGACTCCGGCACGATCCGGTCGGCGCTCCCGTGCACGAACAGCATCGGCGCGAGCGGCCGGGAGGGGCCGGCGACCATGCGGCCACCGGCGATCACGATTCCGGCCCGCAGCGGGGACGACTGCCCGGAGGCGAACATGCCGAGCGTGGTGTGCCCGCCGGCCGAGTGCCCGGCGGCGGCGAACCGGTCCACCGCCAGGTGCGCCCCGAGCGGATCGCCGGGGCGGGCGCCCAGCCGGACCAGGTGACGGATCAGCCGCCAGGCATCGGCGGGCTGGTTGCGGACGTCCTCCCGGGTGAACGCGCGGGCGCGCTGGTTCGTCCGCGGGTAGGTGGGCGCGACCACCACGAACCCGGCGGCGGCCCAGCGGCTGGTCAGCGCCGCGTGCAACGCGGGCAGGCTGCGCAGTCCGTGGCTGTAGAGGACCACCGGGAACCGTCCGGCGGCGAACGGCGCTCCCGGCCGGACGCGCGGTCCGCGCGCCGGACCGGGGCTCGCCGGTACGGCCCGGGGGGAGCCGGAGGGAGTGGCGGAAGCAGACGTGGGCGGGCCGGGCGAAGACGGGGTGGCCGGGTACCAGACGGTGACCGGCAGTGGGCGCCTGCCGTCCGGGTCGAGCGTGAACTGCCGCATCCCCACCGCGTACGAGCGTTCCGGCGCGGGCCCGACGCCTGCCGGGACCGGGTCGGACGTGGCCACGGCCGGGCCGCAACCGGCCAGCAGCGCCGTCATCAGCGCGGCGACCAGCCGCTGCCCCCTCACACCTGCACGGTAGGCAGCCGAGCGGTCGGTCCGCGCCCGCCGTCCGGGCCGGTCGGGGTCGCCACCCGGGCGGCTACCGCCTCCACCGGGTGGCCGGGTTTGCCCGATCCCGCCGACCGGATCCGCAGGTGGCGGCCCGGCGGGGCGGACCGGTCGGGTGGGCTTCGCTAGGGTCAGCCGCATGGCTGAGAACTACACCGACCCGAGTGGCAACACCGCGCAGTTCCGCGCATTCGTCGATTCTCCCGAGCCGGCCGCGTCGGCGTCGGCGCCGTCCCGCCTGCCGCTGATCGCCGGTGTGGCCGTCGCCGCCGTCGTGGTGGTCGCCCTGATCGCCTGGATCGCCTTGGGCTGACCGGGCTGACCGGGCTGACCGGGTTGACCCCGGCCCGCCCGGCGCGTCCGACCCGCCCGGTCCGCGCGGGGAGGCCGGGGCGCACGCGGTCAGACGCCCAGCACCTCGCGGGTCTCGCGGGCGATCTCCCGCTCCTCGTCGGTGCCGACCACCAGCACCGCCACCTCCGCGCCGTCGGGGGAGACGACCCGGTCGCCGTGGCCTTCGTTGCGCGCCGGGTCGACCGTGACGCCCAGCCGCTCCAACCCGGCTAGCGACGCCGCCCGCACCGGAGCGGCGTGCTCGCCGACCCCGGCGGTGAACGCGATCGCGTCGACCCGGCCGAGCAGCGCGTAGTACGCGCCGACGTAGCCGGTGATCCGCCGGCAGTAGACGTCGAACGCCAGCGTCGCGTCCGGGTCACCGGCGTCGCGGCGGGCCAGCACCTCGCGCATGTCGTTGACGCCGGTCAGCCCGAGCAGGCCGCTGCGGTGGTTGAGCAGGTCGTCGATGTCGTCCACGACCATGCCGCCCTCGCGGCGCAGGTGGAAGATGACTGTCGGGTCGAGGTCGCCGCTGCGGGTGCCCATCACCAGGCCCTCCAGCGGGGACATGCCCATCGAGGTGGCCACGCTGCGCCCACCCTGGACGGCACACGCGCTCGCGCCGTTGCCCAGATGCAGGGTGATGGTGTTGAGCTGGTCGTACGGACGGTCGAGCAGGTCGGCGACGCGCCGCGAGACGTACGCGTGCGAGGTGCCGTGGAAGCCGTACCGGCGGACGCCGTACCGCTCGGCGGTGGCCTTGTCGATCGCGTACGTGGCGGCGGCCTCGGGCAGCGTGTGGTGGAACGCGGTGTCGAAGACGGCCACCTGCGGGACGTCCGGCAGCGCCTCCCGGGCCACCCGGATGCCGGCCAGGTTGGCCGGGTTGTGCAGCGGCGCCAGCGGCACCAGGTCCTCGATCGCGGTGACGACAGCGTCGTCGATGCGTACCGGCGCGCTGAACTTCCGCCCGCCGTGCACCACCCGGTGGCCGACGCCGGACAGCCCCGTCAGGTCGAGCCGGCCGATGATCTCCCGGACGGCGCTCTCGTGGTCGGCCGGCCCGCCGCCGGGTTCGCCGATCCGCTCGACGGTGCCCTTGTCCAGGACTACGTCGCCGTCGTACAGCCGGTACTTGACCGACGAGGACCCGCTGTTGAGGACCAGGATGCGGCTCATTCCGACGCCTCCGCGGCGGCCTGGATGGCGGTGATCGCCACCGTGTTGACGATGTCCGGCACGGTTGCGCCGCGGGACAGGTCGTTTACCGGCCGCCGCATGCCCTGCATGACCGGCCCGACCGCCACCGCTCCGGCGGACCGCTGCACCGCCTTGTACGTGTTGTTGCCGGTGTTGAGGTCCGGGAAGATGAACACCGTGGCCCGCCCGGCGACCGGGCTGTCCGGCAGCTTGGTGGCCGCCACCTGCGGGTCGATCGCCGCGTCGTACTGGATCGGGCCCTCGACGAGCAGGTCGGGCCGCCGTTCCCGGACCAGCTTGGTGGCCGCCGCGACCTTCTCCACGTCGGCGCCGGCGCCGGAGCTGCCGGTGGAGTACGACAGCATCGCCACCCGCGGCTCGATGCCGAACCGGGCCGCCGTGTCGGCCGACGAGATGGCGATGTCGGCGAGCTGGTCGGCGTCCGGGTCGGGGTTGACGGCGCAGTCGCCGTACACCAGCACCCGGTCGGCGAGCAGCATGAAGAAGACGCTGGACGCGACGGAGACGCCCGGCACGGTCCGGATGATCTCGAAGGCCGGGCGGATGGTGGCGGCTGTGGTGTGGGTGGCGCCGGAGACCATGCCGTCGGCGTGGCCGGTCTGCACCATCATCGTGCCGAAGTAGTTGGGCTGCGCCACGATGTCGTGCGCCAGTTCCACGGTGACGCCGCGGTGGGCGCGCAACTGCGCGTACGCCTGCGCGAACTCGTCCCGCCACGGGCTGGTCGCCGGGTCGACCACCTGGGCGTCACCGACGTCCACGCCCAGCTCCCGGGTGCGGCGGGCGATCTCGTCCGGGCGGCCGAGCAGGGTGATCTCGGCGACGCCCCGGCGCAGCAGCACCTCGGTCGCGCGCAGGATCCGCTCGTCGGCACCCTCGGGCAGCACCAGCCGGCGGCGCCGGGCGCGGGCCCTGTCGATCAGGTCGTTCTCGAACATCAGCGGGGTCACCCGCGCGGACCGGCTGACCCGCAGCCGGCGGGCCAGGTCGTCGGTGTCCACGCAGCGTTCGAACGCGCCGAGCGCTGCTTCGACCTTGCGCGGGTTGGCGGTGCTGGGGCGTCCCTCGATCCGGCTGGACGCGGAGACCGTGTCGTAGCTGTCGCTCGGCACCGACAGCACCGGGAGCCCGGTGTTCATCCGCTCGACCAGGCGCATGGCCCGCGGGTCGGGCTGCTCGCCGAGCGTGAGCACCAGCCCGGCCAGCGACACCTGCCCGGCCACGTGCGCGGCGCCGGCGGCGACCAGCAAATCCGCCCGGTCGCCCGGGGTGATCACCAGCGCCCCGTCGGTGAGGTGGTCCAGCAGCGTCGGCACGTGCGCCGCGCCGACCACGTAGTCGAGCACGTCGCGGTCGAGCGCGGTCTCGTCGCCGGTGAGCACGGTGCCGCGCAGCGCCGCGGCCACCTCGGCCACCGTCGGCGCCGACACGGTCGGCACCTCCGGGATCGCGTACGCGGGCACCGGCAGCTCGGGCAGCGTCATCGGCTCCGGTACGCGGTTGGCCAGCGCCGCGATCACCGTCGCGCCGAGGTCGACCAGATCGTGGTACGCGCCACGCAGCGCCGCCGCGATCGTGTCGGACGTCTGCCCGAACCCGTCCACGACGGGCACCACGACGCTGCCGAACTCGGTCGCCAGCCGGGCGTTGAAGGCCAGCTCACGGGGGCCGGTGCCGTCGCCGTAGGCGAAGTCGCTGCCGACCACCACTATCGCCGGGCAGCGCCGTTCCACCTCGCGGTAGCGGGTGACGATCCGGGAGATCAGCTCCTCCCGGCGGCCGTCCGCGACGAGCGCGCTCGCCTCGGCGTACGTGGCGCCGTACAGCTCGTCGACCGGCAGTTCCATCCGGTAGCGCTCGGTGAGCAGGGCGAGGATCGGGTCGGCGCCGTCACCGGCGACGAGCGGCCGGAACGCGCCTATCCGTTCCACCTGGCGGGACAACAGCTCGGCCAGCCCGAGCGCCACTGTCGATTTTCCCCCGCCCGAACCAACGCCGGTCAGGTACACGCTGCGCGCCACGGCACCCAACCTACAAGATCGAGGTCAGTGTTGCCTGTTCTGCCTGGTCACACGAGCTGCCCGGCGGAGAAGGTGGGGATTTTTCGCATCTACACTTGGCCGCGTGGATGGCCCGACCGCACTGATTCCTGTCGTACCGGAATCGCCCCCCGTCTTCGTCGACCCGAGCGGGCGGCGACGTCGGCGGCTGCGCCGTCTCGCCTACTGCGCCGGCGCGGCGGGTGTGGTCTACACGGTCATGGTCGGAGTCAGCTTCGCCGGCGGGCCGATCACTCCGGACAGCGTCATCCCGTTCGTCGAGCCGAGCACCGAGCAGCGGCTGCCGTCGCCGGGCCAGCCGGCGTCGCCCGCGCCCGCGGTGACCCGGCCCACGCCGGACGCGCCCACCGACGTCCGAACCGCTCCGGTGCGGGTGCCGGCCACCTCCGTCGCCCCCGCCGCCACGGCCTCGCCGAGCCCTCGGTACCCCCGGCCGACCCGGACCGCCCCGACCGCGCCCCGGCCCGTCCAGACGCCGGCCACCACCGCGCCGCCCACCGCCCCCACCGCTGAGGTGCCGCCGCCCGTTGTCGACCCGCCGCCCGTCGTCGACCCGCCCGCCGCGCCGGCCGCGCCCGCCGATGAGTGACGAGGCACCCGCCCGCCCGTCGAACCGCGATCAGCCCACCGTCCCGCTGGACCCCCGCCGCGTGCACGCCCTCCGGCGGCACCGGGCCGGGCGGCAGCCGGACGACGCCACCGTCGTCCTGGACGTCCGGCAGATCCCCGGCGCGCCCCGGTCCCGTGGGCGGCGTCTGCTGCCCCGGCCGAGCTGGGCCCTGGTCGCCATGGTCGTGGTCGTCCTGGGCGGCCTGCTGGTCGTCGAGGCGTACACGAACGCCGCGTTCGTACCCGACAACCGGGTGACGCCCGGCAGCCAGCGGGAGGTGCCCAGCTCGGTGATCGGGGGCGGCCCGATCGTCAACGTCGGCGCGGAGGGCCGCACCCAGTCGCACCGCCTGCCGCCGCGCACCGTCGCGCTCACCTTCGACGACGGGCCGGACCCGCGGTGGACGCCGGAGGTGCTGCGCGTCCTGGACAAGCACCAGGTCAAGGCCACCTTCTTCGTCATCGGCTCGCAGGTCGTCCGCAACCCGGAGGTGACCCGCCGGCTGGTGGCCGAGGGGCACGAGCTGGGCGTGCACACGTTCACCCATCCAGACCTCGCCTCGCTGCCGCAGTGGCGGCGCGAACTGGAGTACGCACAGACGCAGCTCGCCATCGCCAGCACCACAGGCGTCCGGCCGTCGCTGCTGCGCTTCCCGTACTCGTCCCGCGCCGACGCCTACAGCGACCGGGACTGGCCGATGCTGCGGCAGGCCGGTGAGCTGGGCTACCTCACAGTGGTGAACGACGTCGACAGCCGGGACTGGGAGCTTCCGTCGGTAGAGGAGATGGTCGCCAGCGCCACGCCGGACGGGACGGCCGGCACGATCGCGCTCTGGCACGACGCGGGCGGCGACCGGTCCGGCACCGTGGCCGCGCTGGACCGGTACATCCCGATGATGCTGGAGCGCGGGTACCGCTTCACCACGGTCAGCGAGGGGCTCAACCAGACGTTCGCCGCCGCAGGCGTGTCCGGCCCGGTGGGCGGGCAGACGGCGGCCCCGCTCGACGAGCGGTGGCGGGGACACGTGCTGGTCGGCGCGGTACGCGTGGCCGACGGCATGTTCGGGGTGCTCGGCGTCTTCTTCGTGCTCGTCGGGGTGCTCACGATCGGCCGGACCCTGCTGCTGTTCGTTCTGGCCCCACGGCACGCGCGCCGCCGCCGTCGCCGCGACTGGTCGTGGGGTCCGCCGGTCACCGAACCGGTCTCGGTGATCGTGCCCGCGTACAACGAGCGGGAGGGCATCGCCGCGGCGGTCCGCTCGCTCGCGCTCGGTGACCACCCCGGCGGCATCGAGGTGGTGGTGGTCGACGACGGCTCGACGGACGGCACCGCCGACATCGTGGCGGCGCTTCGGCTGCCGAACGTCCGGGTCGTCCGCAAGCCCAACGGCGGCAAGCCGAGCGCGCTCAACACGGGCCTCGCGCTGGCCCGGCACGACCTGATCGTCATGGTCGACGGCGACACGATCTTCGAGCCGGACTCGGTCCGCCGGCTGGTCCAGCCGTTCGCCGACCCCCGCGTCGGCGTGGTCGCCGGGAACGTCAAGGTCGGCAACCGCCGCAGCCTGATCGCCAAGTGGCAGCACATCGAGTACGTCATCGGCTTCAACCTCGACCGCCGCCTCTACGAGACGCTGCGCTGCATGCCCACCGTCCCCGGCGCGATCGGCGCGTTCCGGCGCCAGGCGCTGGAGCAGGTGGGCGGCATGACCGACGACACGCTGGCCGAGGACACCGACGTCACCGTCGCCATCGGCCGGGCCGGCTGGCACATCGTGTACGAGGAGAGCGCCCGCGCCTGGACCGAGGCGCCGGCCACCATCGGCCAGTTGTGGAAGCAGCGGTACCGGTGGAGCTACGGCACCCTGCAGGCGATGTGGAAGCACCGGCGCTCGGTGATCGAGAGCGGCCCGTCGGGCCGGTTCGGCCGCCGGTCCCTGTCGTTCCTGACGCTGTTCGGCGTGCTGCTGCCGCTGGCCGCCCCGGTGATCGACCTGCTCGCGATATACGGGCTGATCTTCCTGGACCGCAGCGACACGGTGGTGGCCTGGCTGGCGATGCTCGCGCTCCAGTTCCTCACCGCGGTGCTGGCCTTCCGGCTGGACCGGGAGAAGCTCGGCGTGCTCTGGGTGCTGCCGTTGCAGCAGTTCGTCTACCGGCAGGTGATGTACCTGGTGCTGCTGCAGGCGGTCGGCACCGCGCTGACCGGCGGCCGGCTGGGCTGGCAGAAGCTGCGGCGTACCGGAGACCTCCGGGTCGCCGGGCGGGGCGCGACCGGCTGACCCGTCAGTCGTCGTCCGGGTCGTCGAGGCGGGCCAGCCAGGTGGCGAACCGCTCGATCGGGGTCTCGAACTCCGGGTTCAGGTCGACGAAGTCACGCAGCCGCTCGCCCAGCCACTCCAGGCTGACCTGCTCGTCGCCACGGCGCTCGACCAGCTCCTCGATGCCACGGTCGGTGAAGTACACGGTTTTCCTCTCGTCGTACGGCAGCGGCCCGCCCCGGGTCGGGACGGGCCGCTGCCGGTGGTGTCACGGGCGGGGGAGAGCCGCCTCGATCAGCGCGTTCTGCTCGACCTCGTGCATCTTCGCCGAGCCCACCGCCGGCGCGGCGGCGGCCGGCCGGGAGATGCGGCGCAGCCGGACCTCGGGCAGGTGCTCCAGCAGGTTGAGCGCGACGAACGACCAGGCGCCCTGGTTGGCCGGCTCCTCCTGGACCCAGGCGAAGTCCTCGGCGTTCGGGTACTGCGCGAGCGCGGCCCGGACCTCCTCGACGGGCAGCGGGTAGAGCTGCTCCATCCGGATGATCGCGGTGTCGGTCACGCCCCGCTCCTGCCGGGCCTGGAACAGGTCGTAGTAGACCTTGCCCGAGCAGAGCAGCACCCGCTTCACCTGCTCCGGTGCCGGGGCCGCGGTGTCGGCCAGCACGGGCTGGAACGTCCCGGTGGTGAAGTCCTCCACCGGCGACACGCACAGCTTGTGCCGCAGCAGCGACTTCGGCGTGAACACCACAAGCGGCTTGCGCTTGGGCGACAGGGCCTGGCGGCGCAGCAGGTGGAAGTAGTTCGCCGGCGTGGTCGGGATGGCCACCCGCATGTTGTCCTCGGCGCAGAGCTGCAGGAACCGCTCCGGGCGGCCGGACGTGTGGTCCGGGCCCTGGCCCTCGTGGCCGTGCGGCAGCAGCAGCGTCACCGCGGAGCGCTGGCCCCACTTCACCTCGCCGGACGAGATGAACTCGTCGATCACCGACTGGGCGCCGTTGACGAAGTCACCGAACTGGGCCTCCCAGGCCACCAGCGCGTTGATGTTCTCCACCGAGTAGCCGTACTCGAAGCCCATGGCCGCGTACTCGGAGAGCAGCGAGTCGTGGACGAAGAAGCGCGACCGCTCGCCGTCGGCGGTGAGCGACATCAGCGGCAGGTAGTCCTCGCCGGTCTTGGCGTCGACCACCGAGGCGTGCCGCTGGACGAACGTGCCGCGGCGCGAGTCCTGCCCGGCGAGCCGGACGGTGACGCCGTCGTGCAGCAGCGTGCCGAACGCGATGATCTCGGCGAAGCCCCAGTCGATGCCGCCCTCGACGGACATCTTGCGGCGCCGCTCCAGCAGCTGCTGGATCCGCTTGTGCGGGGTGAAGCCCTCCGGCAGGTTGACGTGCGCCTCGCCGATCGCCTTGACCACTGCGGCGTCGGTGGCGGTGTCGACCTGCGGTTCCGGCTCCTCCTCCCGGGCCGGGCGGCTGAGCTGACGCGGGGTGGTGGCGGCGTCCCGGGTGGCCTTGAAGACCCGCTCCAGCTGCCCCTGGTAGTCGCGCAGCAGCTCCTCCGCGTCCTCCACGGTGATGTCGCCGCGCCCGATCAGCTCCTCGGTGTAGAGCTTCCGGACCGACCGCTTCGAGTCGATGATCTTGTACATCTCCGGGTTGGACATCGACGGGTCGTCACCCTCGTTGTGCCCGCGCCGGCGGTAGCAGACCATGTCGATCACGACGTCCTTGTTGAACGCCTGCCGGTACTCGAACGCGAGCCGGGCCACCCGGACCACTGCCTCCGGGTCGTCACCGTTCACGTGGAAGATCGGCGCCTGGATCATCCGGGCCACGTCGGTGCTGTAGAGGCTGGACCGGCTGTACTCCGGGGCGGTGGTGAAGCCGACCTGGTTGTTGACGACCACGTGCACGGTGCCGCCGGTGCGGTAGCCGCGCAGCTGGGAGAGGTTGAGCGTCTCGGCGACCACACCCTGGCCGGCGAAGGCGGCGTCACCGTGCACCGCCAGCGGCAGCACGGTGTAGCCCTCCAGCTTGAGGTCGATCCGGTCCTGCTTGGCCCGGACTATGCCCTCCAGCACCGGGTCGACGGCCTCCAGGTGCGACGGGTTCGCCACCACCGACACCTTGACCGCGTGCTCGCCGTCCGGGGTGGTGAACTTGCCGTTCTGGCCGAGGTGGTACTTCACGTCGCCCGAGCCCTGCGTGGACCGCGGGTCGAGGTGTCCCTCGAACTCGGAGAAGATCTTCTCGTACGGCTTGCCGACGATGTTCGCCAGCACGTTGAGCCGGCCGCGGTGGGCCATGCCGATGACGACCTCGTCCAGCCCGGCCTCGGCGGAGCACTCCAGCACCTCGCCGAGCAGCGGGATCAGCGACTCGCCGCCCTCCAGCGAGAAGCGCTTCTGGCCGACGTACTTGGTCTGCAGGAACGTCTCGAACGCCTCGGCGGCGTTGAGCCGGTTCAGCACGTGCTTCTGCTCGTCGGAGCTGGGCTTCTCGTACTTGCGCTCGACCCGCTCCTGGATCCAGCGCCGCTCCTCCGGGTCCTGGATGTGCATGTACTCGATGCCGACGCGGCGGCAGTACGAGTCGCGCAGCACGCCGAGGATCGAGCGCAGCTTCATCCGCTGCTGGCCGGCGAAGCCGTTGACCGGGAAGACGCGGTCGAGGTCCCACAGCGTGAGCCCGTGCTGGAGGACGTCCAGGTCCGGGTGCTTCCGGATCTTGAACTCCAGCGGGTCGGTGTCGGCCATCAGGTGGCCGCGGACCCGGTACGCGTGGATCAGCTCGTGCACCCGCGCGGTCTTGTTGATCTGGCCTTCGCTGTCGACTGCGACGTCGCGCATCCAGCGCACCGGCTCGTACGGGATCCGCAGCGAGGTGAAGATGTCGTCGTAGAAGCCGCGCTCGCCGAGCAGCAGCTCGTGCATGACCTTGAGGAACTCGCCGGACTGCGCGCCCTGGATGATCCGGTGGTCGTACGTGCTGGTCAGCGTGATGACCTTGCTGACCGCGTTCTCGGCCAGGGTGGCCTCGCTCATGCCCTGGTAGGGGGCCGGGTATTCCATCGCGCCGACGCCGATGATGGCGCTCTGCCCCTGCATCAGGCGCGGGATCGAGTGCACCGTGCCGATGCCGCCCGGGTTGGTGAGCGAGATCGTGGTGCCGGAGTAGTCCTCCATGGTCAGCTCGTTGCGGCGGGCGCGCCGGACCACGTCCTCGTACGCCTGCCAGAACTGCCGGAAGTCCATCTGCTCGCAGCCCTTGATGGACGGCACCACCAGGTTGCGCGAGCCGTCCGGCTTGACCAGGTCGATCGCGATGCCCAGGTTGACGTGCTCCGGGCGGACCATCGCCGGCTTGCCGTCGACCTCGGCGAAGGAGTTGTTCATCTCCGGGTGCTCGACGACCGCGCGGACGAGCGCGTACCCGATCAGGTGGGTGAAGCTGACCTTGCCACCGCGACCGCGGGTCAGGTGGTTGTTGATCACGATGCGGTTGTCGACGAGCAGCTTGGCCGGGACGGCGCGCACGCTGGTGGCGGTCGGGACCGACAGCGACGCGTCCATGTTCTGCACGATCTTGGCGGCGACGCCGCGCAGCGGCGTGGTGCCCGCGGCGCTCGCGGTCGGCGCCTTGGCGGCCGGCTTGGCCGGGGCGGACTTCTTGGCCGGCTCAGGGGCCTTCGCCGCCGGCTTGGCGGCGGGCTTGGCCGGAGCGGGCGTGGCCTTGGGTGCGGCCTTCGGCTCCGCCTTGGCGGGCTGCTCCTTGACGGTTGCCACTGCTTCCTGCTGCTCGGCCGGCTCCGGCTTCGCGGCCGGCTTGGCCTGCCCGTCCGGGCGCGGCGTGGCGGCGCCCGGGGCCGGCCGGTAGTCGGCGAAGAAGTCGTGCCAGGCCGAATCGACGCTCGAGGGGTCGGCGAGGTAACGCTGGTACATCTCCTCGACGATCCACTCGTTCGGGCCGAAACCCGCCAGTGGGTTCTCCTGCGAAGTCTGCTGGGTCGACACGGCCGCTAATCGCCTCTTTCACGCGGTTGTGAATGTCACGGTGGCCCCCGGTGACCCCCGGTTGCCGACGCTGGGTAAACCGATGCCAAGGCTACGCCGTGCGCTGCGCGCAGGCATTCTCGCCTCCGGCTGGTGGTCCGTTTCACAGAAGATGCCAGAAGTTCGGCAAACGCTGCGTGATCCACCGACTCCTGCTAGACGAAACGAACCCCGGCCGGTGACGTCCGTCACCGGCCGGGGTCCGTTCCGACCGCGAGGTCAGGAGATGTCGCGCTTGCGGATCGTGGCCACGCCGATCGCGCCGGCCACCACCGCGTATCCGATCAGCACGAGGGCGCCGGCCCACTGCGGCGGGTTGCCCGGGATGTCGGTGTCACCGCCCACCATGAGCCCGGAGGCCAGCGACGGCACCAGCAACTGGAGCTTGTTGATCCAGTCGCCGTACCGCGAGGCGAGCAGGCTCAGCACGATGACCGCGCCGATCGCGCCGCCCAGGTAGAACAGGATGCCGGTCACCGTGGCGCCGATCTGGCTGCGGATCAGCACGCCGAGCCCGACGCCGAGCACCGACCAGAGCAGGTAGGCCAGGCCGTTGAGCGCGATCGCCCGCCAGACGGCGCCGCTGCCGAGCTGCGAGCCGACGTCCACCGAGTTGAGGATCAGCGGCGAGATGATCAGGTTCAGCACTGTGGTGACGAGCCAGAACAGCAGCGCCAGCACGCCGGCCGCGACCAGCTTGGCCAGCATCACCGCGGTGCGGTGCGGTGCGGTGAGGAACGTGGTGGTCACCGTCTGGTGGAAGAACTCGCTGGTCACCACCACGATGCCCAGCAGCAGCACGATGAGCAGCCCGAAGAACTGCCCGTTGGTGTAGAGGTTGGCCGCCAGGTTGTCGGCGGCCGAGATGGCCTGCAACTGGTCGGACTGGTCGGCCGGCACCTCGCCGAAGTCTCCGCCGGCCAGCGCCTCGGTCTGCAACCAGTTGAAGAACAGCGTGAGCGCCCACAGCGCCAGGCTGATCAGGCCGAAGATCCACCAGGTGCTGGTGGTACGGATCTTGAGCAGTTCGGATCGGACAAGCGTCATCGGATCTCCGCCTTTCCGGCCGTCAGCTCCAGGAAGACCCCTTCGAGGTCGGGGCGCTCGGTGGTCAGCTCGTGCAGCTCCACCTTGGCGGCCAGCGCGACCCGGCCCACGGTCGGCGCGTCCACGCCGGTCACCAGCAGCGCGCCGTGCGGGTCGGTGTCGACCGTGGCGGACTGCTCGCGCAGCGCCGCGACCAGGTCGTCGGCCTGCGGGGTGCGCACCCGCACCCGCACGTCGTGCGTCATCGAGGCCATCACCTGGTCGACCGGGCCCTGCCGGACCAGCTTGCCGGCCGCGATGATCACCACGTCGTCGGCGAGCAGCTGCATCTCGGAGAGCAGGTGGCTGGAGACCAGCACCGTCCGTCCCTCGGCGGCCAGCCCCTTGAGGAAGCCGCGCATCCAGCGGATGCCCTCCGGGTCCAGGCCGTTGGCCGGCTCGTCGAGGATCAGCACCTGCGGGTTGCCGAGCATCGCGGCGGCGATGCCGAGCCGCTGCTTCATGCCGAGCGAGTAGCCCTTGAACTTGCGCTTGGCCGCGGGCGTGAGCCCGACCAGGGCGAGCGCCTCGTCGGCGCGCTCCTTCGGCAGGCCCGCCGCCGCGCAGATCACCCGCAGGTGGTTGATGCCGGTGCGGCCCTTGTGCGCGCTGGACGCCTCCAGCACCGCGCCGACCGTGCGCAGCGGGTCGGGCAGGTCGGCGTACCGGCTGCCGCCGATGGTGGCCGTGCCGGCGCTCGGCGTCACCAGGTTGAGCAGCATGCGCAGCGTGGTCGTCTTACCGGCGCCGTTGGGGCCGAGGAAGCCGGTGACCCGGCCCGGCTCGACAGTGAACGACAGGTTGTCCACCGCGCGGACGGTCTTGTATTGCTTGGTCAGGCCGGACACGATGATCTGGCCGGTCCCGGCACTGGGGCGTGGCTGCCCGTCGGACATCATTCTCCTCTCCTGCCCCGGCGGGCTCGACGCGCGCCGGTGGGGGCGCCGTTGCGGGGGCGCCCCGCAACAGCCTTCCAACCCGGCGCAAGGGGGTCAATCAGGCGGGACGCGTACGCGCCGTCCTCCTCAGGGAGGAGATCACCGGGGCGGCAGCGCCACCCAGGTGGCCCGGGCGCGGCCGAGCATTGCGCCGTCCGAACCGTACAGGCTGGTGTGCACCTCGGCCTTGCGTCCCTCGCCGCCGACTGCGAGGCCGGTCACCACGCACTCGTCGCCGGGCCGTGGCAGCGCCGTGACCTGCGCGGCGATCCGCCCCAGCACGTACGGCCGGCCGGGCGCCAGCACCGCCCAGCCGCCCGGGCAGTCCAGCGCCGCCCACACCGTCGCGGGAACCACAGCGCCCGGCGCGCGGAACGGCGCGGCGGTCCGCCCGTCCGGCAGCCGGCCGGGGAAGATCCGCAGCCCGTCCGGGTTCGCCGGGCCGCAGACGTAGCAGCGGGGGAACGGGTGGTCGACCAGACCGGGGTACGCCCGCGCGGCCTGTTCCGCCGTCGCCGGGTCCACCGGCGGCACCACCGCGTCGACCGGCTCGACCCGGCGTACCTGGGCGATCACGTGACCGTCCGGATCGCGTACCTCGCCGTCGGCGGCGGTCAGCGGGGTGTCCAGCGGCGGCGGCCGGCGCAACGTGACCTCCACCGGGCCCCGGTCGTCGATCAGCCCGGCGAAGATCCCGGCGCTCCAGCCGCCGTTGCCGGAGCCGTCCGGCCCCTGGAAGCGGGCCTCGACCAGCATGTGCACCTCCGGGTTCCCCTCCGCCGGCGCCGTCGCGGCGGTCCGCCCGGCAGCCTCGCACACGCCGGTCCCGTCCCGGCCGTCCCGGTTCGCACGCCGCCGCCGACCGGCGTTCACCGGATCGACACCCCTCATCCCGTCCGGCGGCAACCCGGCGCACCTACACAGGAGTCATGGCCGTTCTGCACGCCGCTGGCGCACCGCTCACGACCAGCGGTTACACCCTGCTGATCGCCGACGACCCGACACTGGTCGCGGCCGCGCAACGCCTGCGCCACGAGGTGTTCGCCGGCGAACTCGGCGCCACCCTGCCGACCGCCCCCACCGGGCTCGACACCGACGGGTTCGACGCGTACTGCGACCACCTGGTGGTGCTGCACGAGGGCACCGGCGAGGTCGTCGGCACGTACCGGCTGCTGCCGCCCGGCCGCACCGACCGCCGGTACGCCGACGCCGAGTTCGACCTGAGCCCGCTGGCCCCGCTCCGCGACCACCTGGTCGAGGCGGGCCGCTCCTGCGTCCACCCTGATCACCGCACCGGCGCGGTGATCAACCTGATGTGGGCCGGGATCTGCCGCTACCTGCACCTGCGCGGCGCCCGCTGGCTCGGCGGCTGCGCCTCGGTGCCGGTCGCCGACGGCGGGACCGCCGCCGCGCAGGTGTGGTCCGAGGTCACCGCCCGGCACCTCGCCCCGCCACTGCTGCGGGTCACCCCGCGCCGGCCCTGGTTCGCCGAGGCGCCCGCCGCCGACCTCGCCGCGCTCACCCCGGCGCAACGCCGGGCGCTCGTGCCGCCGCTGCTGCGCGGCTACCTGCGGCTGGGCGCCTGGGTGGCCGGCGAGCCCGGGTACGACGCGGACTTCGGCTGCGCCGACTTCTACGTGTTGTTCTCGCTGGACCGGATGAACCCGCGCTACCTGCGGCACTTCCTCGGCGAGGCGAGGTCGTGACCACCGCCGCCGCCGAGCCGTGGACAGCCGGTCCGGGTGCCGGGGAGGGCCTGTGGCGGCCCGCCTCCGGCTGCGGGCCGGACTGCCTGCCGCCGCCCGCCGCGCCGGACGTGTCGCGGCTGCGCCGGGCGGGACGCCTGCTCGGCGTACTCGGCATGCTGCTGGCCGGGGCGGGCCTGACCGTGCTGCTACCGCTGCTGTCCGCCGCCCGGGGCCGGGCCGCGTTGCGCGCCTGGGCACGGTGGACGCTGCGTACCCTCGGGGTCCGGCTGCTGGTCCGCGGCCGGGTGCCGCGCGGGCGCGCGCTGCTGGTCGCCAACCACGTCTCCTGGCTGGACGTCCTGGCGGTGCTCGCCGTGTCGCCGGTCCGGATGGTGGCGAAGCGCGAGGTCCGGAGCTGGCCGCTGGTCGGCGGCCTGGCCGCCGCGGCGGGCACCGTCTTCGTGGACCGGTCCCGGCCGCGTGACCTGCCGGCCACCGTCGCGCGGGTGGCCGGCGCGCTGCGGTCCGGGCGGTCGGTGGCGGTGTTCCCGGAGGGTACGACCTGGTGCGGCGCCGCCACGGACTGCCGCCCGAGCCGCGGCTTCCGGCCGGCGATGTTCGAGGCCGCCGTGGCGGCGGGCGCCCCGGTGCTGCCGCTGAGCATCGGTTACCGGTACGCGGGCGACCCGAGCACGCTGCCCGCCTTCCTGGGTGCGGAGACGCTCTGGGCGTCGGTACGCCGCGTGCTCGCCGCCCGGGGCCTGACCGTGTCGGTGACGGTGAGCGCGGCGCTGCACCCGGCCGAGAGGGCTGATCGCCGCGCGCTGGCCCGGATCGCCGAGGCCGCCGTCCACCCGGCCCCGCGTCCCGTGCTCGCGGCGCAGCTCGACCTGGCGGCCTGACCCGCTCAGCCGTCGGGGACGCGACACAGTCGCGATAGTATCTTGTTCAGTCGCGATGTATCGCGTTATGCTCCTCGCAACACCTGGCACGCCGTGGGTCGGCGCGCCGACGAGGGGAGCGTGTCATGGCCAGTTGGACGGTCGAGAACCCGCAGCGCATCACGCTGGACGAGCCGATCACCCGGCTCGACGCCGAGCTGATCAGCGGCCGGCTCAACGTGGTCGGCGCCGACGGTCCGGCCCGGGTCGACGTGACCCGGGTCAGCAGCCGGCCGCTCCTCGTCGAGGTCCGCGACGGGCGGCTGACGATCCGGCACAAGCGCAAGCCCGGCCTGTTCGGCATCTTCTCGTGGTTCGGCAACCGGATCCGGGCCGAGGTGTCGGTAGCGGTTCCGCCGGACGTGCTCGCCACCCTGTCGGTGGTCAGCGGCGCGCTCGTCGCCTCCGGGCTGCGCCGGGAGACCCGGGTCGACGTCACCTCCGGGCAGGTCACGCTGCGCGGGCTGCGGGGACGCACCAGCGCGAAGGTCATCTCCGGGCCGGTCGAGGCGCTCGGCATCGGCGGCGACCTGGACCTGGAGACGGTCTCCGGTGAGCTGATCCTCGCCGACAGCGCGCCCGACCGGGTCCGCGCCCACGCCGTCTCCGGCTCGATCACCTGCGACCTGGACAACCCGCGCGGCAGCGAGATCCGGCTCAGCGCCATCTCCGGCAGCATCACCGTCCGGGTCCGCGAGGACAGCGACCTCACCGTGCACCTGCACACCACGTCCGGCAAGATCACCAGCGGCTTTCCCCAGGTGGACAGCGGTGGACGCGGGCTCGGCTCGATCAAGGACAGCCACGGTGTGCTCGGCGGCGGTGCGGGTAGGCTCTGGGCCTCCGCGACCTCCGGCAGCATCGCGCTGCTCGCCCGCCCGGTCGCGCCCGCCGACCATGTGGAGGACGTGCCGTGACCGCGGTGTTCAGCCACGGCCGGCTCCGGCTCTACCTGCTGAAGCTGCTCGACGACGGCCCGAAGCACGGCTACGAGCTGATCCGCCTGCTGGAGGAGCGCTTCCTCGGCCTGTACGCACCAAGCGCCGGCACCATCTACCCGCGCCTGCAACGGCTGGAGGCGGAGGGGCTGGTCACGCACACCGCCGCGGGCGGGCGCAAGGTCTACGAGATCACCGAGGCGGGCCGCGCCGAACTGCGCCAGCGCGCCGACGAGCTGTCGGCGCTGGAGAGCGACATCGGCGCCGCCGTCGAGGATCTCTCCGCGCTGGCCGGGGAGATCCGCACCGAGGTACGCGGATCGGTGCGCGACCTGAAGCGGGAGCTGCGCGAGGTGGCCCGGCAGACCCGGCAGGGCGGCTGGGCGACGTCCGCCACCGCGCGTCCGGCGACCGGCGAGGGCGCGGCCCGTCCGGACGACTCACCGCTGCTCGCCGACTTCGACAAGCGGCTGGCCGCGTTCACGGTCGAGGTCGGGGCGTTGGTCCGGGCCCGGCGGCTGAGCGACAACCAGCTCCGTACCGCGATCCGGCTGCTCGACGGCGCGCTGGAAGGGCTCCGGCGGCTGCTCCGCTGATCTCACAGGTTGTTTCCAGGGAGCACCCAGCGCGACCGCAGCCGGAGCGCGGATGATTGGGCCATGGCGGCTACCCAGACCGAGGCACGGCTTCTCGTCGTCGAGGACGACCCCAACATCCTCGAACTGCTCTCCGCGAGCCTGCGGTTCGCGGGCTTCGACGTGGCCACCGCGACCAGCGGCAGTGCCGCCCTGAACGCCGCCAAGGACCACCGGCCCGACCTGGTGGTGCTCGACGTGATGCTGCCCGACCTGGACGGCTTCGAGGTCATCCGGATGCTGCGCGAGGGTGGTACGCGTACCCCTGTGGTGTTCCTGACCGCGCGCGACGCCACCGACGACAAGATCCGCGGGCTCACCCTGGGCGGCGACGACTACGTCACCAAGCCGTTCAGCCTGGAGGAGCTGACCGCGCGGATCCGGGCCGTGCTGCGGCGTACCGCGACCGGTGAGCAGGCTCCGTCCCGCCTCACCTTCGCCGACCTGGAGCTGGACGAGGAGACCCACGAGGTGCACCGGGCCGGCCAGCGGGTGCAGCTGTCGCCGACCGAGTTCAAGCTGCTGCGCTACCTGATGCTCAACGCCAACCGGGTGCTCAGCAAGGCGCAGATCCTCGACCACGTCTGGAACTACGACTTCCGCGGTGACGACAACATCGTCGAGTCCTACATCTCGTACCTGCGGCGCAAGGTCGACAACACCCAGCCCCGGCTGATCCACACGCTCAGGGGAGTCGGTTACGTGCTCCGCAAGCCGGCGGCGTGAACGTCGTCCACGACGCGAAGGGCAGGCTGCGCAGCGTCCCGCTCCGGCTGAAGCTCGTCGCCGCGGTCCTCGCGCTCGTGGCCGTGGCGCTGGTGGTGATCAGCGGCCTGACGGCGTTCCTGCTGCGGAACTATCTGATCGGGCAGGCGGACGACCAGCTCCGCGGCGGCGCGTACACGGTGGCCAACACGCTCGACAAGGCCGGCGGCGGCCCGATCAAGATCACCATCCCGTCGGACTACGTGGCGTCCGTCATGGCTCCCGGTGAGCTGCCGGAGGAGCCGACGCGCTACGAGGGCCTGCGCGAAGAGGAGCTGCCCCGGTTTCCCGCCGACTACGCGGGCTACCAGGAGCGGGTGGGTGACCCGTTCACCGTGCGCTCCGAGGACGGCCGCAGCCGGTGGCGGATGCTCTACACCGCCCTGCCCGACGGGCGGATCATCGCGCTCGGGCAGCACCTCACCGGCGTCGACTCCGCGGTCGGGCGGCTGGTGTGGATAGACCTCCTGGTCGGTGGCGCGGTGCTGATCTCGCTGGCGTCGGTGGGCGCCGGGATCGTCCGTACCAGCCTGAAGCCGCTGGTGGAGATAGAGCGTACGGCGGCCGCCATCGCCGGCGGCGACCTGACCCGGCGGGTGCCCGACCCGGAGGAGGGGCGGCCGTGCCCCACCTCGGAGCTGGGCCGCCTGTCCCGGGCACTGAACGCCATGCTCGCGCAGATCGAGGCCGCGTTCACCGCGCGGGCCGCCTCCGAGGCGGCGGCGCGCAGCGCCGAGATGGGCGCGCGGGACGCCGCCGCGTACGCACAGGCGTCGGAGGCGCGGGCCCGCCGGTCCGAGGAGCGGATGCGGCAGTTCATCGCCGACGCCTCGCACGAGCTGCGTACGCCGCTGACCACCATCCGGGGCTTCGCCGAGCTGTACCGCCAGGGCGCGGCGCGGGCGCCGGAGCAGACCGCCGACCTGCTGCGCCGCATCGAGGACGAGGCGTCCCGGATGGGTCTGCTGGTGGAGGATCTGCTGCTGCTGGCGCGGATGGACCGGGAACGGCCGATCGCACTGGCCCCGGTCGAGCTGCCGGTGCTGGCGTCCGACGCGGTCGAGGCGGCCCGGGTGATCGCCCCGGACCGGCGGATCGAGCTGGAGCGGGAACCGGGCGCCGGGCCGCTGGTGGTGCTCGGCGACGACGCGCGCCTGCGCCAGGTGATCGGCAACCTGATGACGAACGCGCTCACCCACACGCCGCCGGACGCCTCGGTGACGCTGCGGCTGCGGGCCGAGGCGGGCAACCTCGCCGTGGTGGAGGTGGCGGACACCGGTCCCGGCCTCACCCCGGAGCAGGCCGAACGGGTCTTCGAGCGGTTCTACCGGGTGGACGCCGCGCGTACCCGCCGGGCCGGCGGACCGATCAGCACCGGCCTCGGCCTGGCCATCGTGGCCGCGCTCGTCGCCGCGCACCACGGCACCGTCGAGGTGGCGGAGACGCCGGGCGGCGGGGCGACGTTCCGGGTGAAGCTGCCGCTGCTGCCCGAGGAGCCCGAGGAGCCCTAGGCCGGGGAGTGACATTCAGAAAACTTCCAGGCGGATTCCAGGCTGGTGACAGTGCTACGGGGAAAGCTGGTGACATGACCGACCACGAGACCGATCCGCAGCGGTCGCCGGCCCCCGCCGACGCCGAGCCGTCGCACCACACCGCCGAGCTGCCCCGCGTCGAGAGCGGGACGTCGGACTCCTCCAGCAACCCGGCCGCGGCGTCGGTTCCGGCCGACTCCCCGGCCGCCGGAACCGGCACACCCGCCGGAGACACGAACCCGGCCGGCAGCGCCGGAGACGCCGCGCCCGCCGGGCCGTACCCGCCGCAGCCGGCGACGCCGTCCGCGCCGCCGTACCCGGCCTCGGGGCAGCCGCACCCCTGGTACGGGCAGCAGCAGCACCAGCAGGGCGGCTGGAACCAGCAGACCGCGGGCGGCTACCCGTCCACTCAGCACGGCGGGCCGGTGCCGTCGTACCAGGCGCAGCCGTACCAGACGCAGCAGGGCTACCAGGCGTACCAGCCCGGGCAGCAGATGCCGCAGTGGGGCTCGCAGCAGCCGCCGCGCCCCAGCCGGGCCGGGAAGTTCGTCGGCGCGGGCGCGCTGGCGCTGGCCCTGATGTTCGGCTCCGGCGTGGCCGGTGGCGCGCTGGCCCTCGCGCTCGACGGGGACGGCCCCACCCGCACCTACTCCGCCGCCCCGGTGATCAACAGCGCCGACCTACCCAAGATCGCGGCGTCCGTCCAGGACAGCATCGTCACGATCATGACGAACAGCGGTGAGGGCTCCGGGGTGATCCTCAGCGCCGACGGGTTCGTGCTCACCAACAACCACGTCGTCGCGGGCGCCGGTGGCGACACCGTGCGGGTGGTCTTCGCCGACGGCAAGAGCGCCTCCGCGAAGATCGTCGGCACCGACCCGAAGACCGACCTCGCGGTGGTCCAGGCCAGTGGCGTGAGCAACCTGAAGGCGGCCAAGTTCGGCGACAGCGACGCCATGCAGGTCGGTGACCAGGTGCTCGCCCTGGGCAGCCCGCTCGGCCTCCAGGGCTCGGTGACCGCCGGCATCCTCAGCGCCCGCGACCGCACCATCCAGGCGGGCGAGGGCGGCCAGCAGAACCCGCAGCAGGGCGCCAGCTCGATCTCCGGCCTGCTCCAGACCGACGCCCCGATCAACCCGGGCAACTCCGGCGGCGCGCTCGTCAACACCCGCGGCGAGGTGATCGGCATCAACACCGCCATCGCCACCGCCGGGCAGGGCAGCACCGGAAACATCGGCGTGGGCTTCGCCATCCCGAGCAACAAGGCCAAGAACGTGGCCGAGAAGCTCCAGCGCGGCGAGAAGATCAGCCACCCCTCGCTCGGGGTGAGCGTGAACGGCGCCGAGGACGGCGGGGCGCTCGTCGCCGCCGTCACGCCCGGCAGCCCCGCCGAGAAGGCCGGGCTCCAGCGCGGCGACGTGATCACCAAGTTCGGTGACAAGGTGATCAACGACTCGAACGACCTGGTCGGCGCCGTGCAGGCCGGCAAGGTCGGCGACCGGGTCGAGGTGCAGTACAAGCGAAACGGATCCAACGAGAGCGCAACCGTGACGCTCGCCGAGACGTCATAGTCCCGAGGACCTGCCTCCCTCCCGGGCGGCGGGTGACGGAGCCAAGGGGGTTGGCTCCGTCACCCGCCGCCCCTCCTCGTTTCTCACCCGGTCCGGGTGAACGCGCCTCACCCGTACCGGCGGGAGGCTCGGGGCATGACCACCACGTCCGCCGTGCGTACCGACCAGCAGATCCAGCGCGACGTCCTCGCCGAACTGGACTGGGACGCGCAGACCCGGGCCACCGAGATCGGCGTGACGGTCTCGCGGGGCGTCGTGACGCTGACCGGCCAGGTGGACAGCTACGCCCGGCGGTGGGCCGCCGAGCGCTGCGCCCACCGGGTACGCGGCGTCCGGGCCGTCGCCAGCGACCTGGCGGTCGACCTGCCCGCCACGGACCGGCGTACCGACGCCGACATCGCGATCGCGGCGAGCCGGGCGCTGGAGTGGGACAGCTTCGTGCCCGCCGAGCGGCTGGACGTGACCGTCGCCGACGGCTGGATCATGCTGCGCGGCGAGGTCGAGTTCGGCTTCCAGCGCCGTACCGCCGAGCGGGAGCTGCGCCGGCTGCGCGGCGTACGTGGGCTGACGAACCTGGTCGAGGTGCGGCCCCCGACGCCGCCGAGTGACGAACAGAAGCGACTCGACCTGCGCGCCCTGCTGCTGCGGCGCACCGGAACCGAACGGATCGACGCCCGGGTCGACGGCGACACCGTGGTGCTCGACGGCGTGGTGAGCGCCTGGTGGCAGCGGGAGGACGCGGAACGGGCCGCCTGGGCGCTGCCCGGCGTACGGGAGGTGCACGTCGGGATCGTGGTGGCCGGCTGACCGCCGGTCGTTTACCGCGGGCCGGGCCGGGAACCCGCGCGCAGCGGGGTACGCCGGGGACCGACGGGGAGGACTCGTGGCCGTGAACCAGCAGTCCTCGGAGCGCGCCTGGGCCGGGCCGTTGCGGATCGCCATGGTGGTGCCGCCGTGGCTGTCGGTGCCGCCGCCCGGCTACGGCGGACTGGAGACGGTGGTGGCGGGCCTCGTCGACGCGCTTGTCGACAGGGGGCACCGCGTCACGCTGTTCGGCGCGGGCACCGAGCACGGCACCGCCGCCGACTTCGTCTCCACCTGCGACGACCTCCAGTACGAGCGGATGGGCGAGTCGCTGCCCGAACTGGCGCACCTGGCCCACGTGGACCGCCTGGTCGACCCGGCCGGCTTCGACCTGATCCACGACCACACCACGATCGGCCCGATGGTGGCCGGCCGCCGGCGCGTGCCCACTGTGGCCACCGTGCACGGCAACCCGGTCGGCGAGTACGGCACCGTGCTCGGCAACACCGACCGGGGGGTGGGCCTGGTCGCGATCTCGCACGCCCAGCGCCGCGCGAACCCGGGACTGCCCTGGGCGGGCACCGTGCACAACGCGATGCCGCTGCGGGACATCCCGCGCAAGCGCGCCCCGGGCGCGGGCCCGGTGCTCTGGCTGGCCCGGTTCAGCCCGGACAAGGGCCCGGACGTGGCGATCGCGGCCTGCCGGGCCGCCGGGCTGCCGCTCACGCTCGCCGGCAAGAGCAACGAGCCGGCCGAGCGCCGCTACCTGGAGCAGGTGGTCCGGCCGCTGCTCGGCGACGACGTGACGCTCGTGGTGAACGCGGACCGTGCCACCGCGCTGCGGCTGCTGCTGGACGCCCGCTGCCTGATCATGCCGATCCAGTGGGCGGAGCCGTTCGGCATGGTGATGGTGGAGGCGATGGCGACGGGTACGCCGGTGGTGGCGCTGGGCCGGGGCGCCGTGCCGGAGCTGGTCCGCGACGGGATCACCGGTTTCGTCTGCGAGCACCCCGGCGAGCTGCCGGCGGCGCTGCGGGCGGCGGCGGACCTGGATCCGCAGGACTGCGTCGCGCACGTCGCGGAGAACTTCTCGGTGGAGCGGATGGCCGCCGACTACGAGGCGGTCTACCGGGGCTTCCTGGCCGCGCGGGCACCCGCCCTGGCATCCCGGACGGTCGCGCCCGCCGTGGCCGGCTGACCGGTCAGGTCTGCCCGGCCACGAGTTCCGCCGCCGCGGCGTCGAGTCGCCGCGCGTACCCGGGGCTGATGCTGCCCTCCCGGCGACGCTCGTCGATCTTGCCGCGGAGCCGGTCCACCGCGGCGGTCACCTCGCCCTCGCCGTTCGCGGCGACCGCGTTGCGCAGCAGGTTGCGCAGGTCCACCCCGACGTCCTCGCGGATCTGGCCCTCGGTCAGCCCGGCCTCGATCAGCCCGTCCACCCGTTCGGCGGCGTCGGCCTGACCGGTGGCCGGCGGGCGGGCGCCCCCGCTCGGCGGCACTGACGTCGGCGCGGCCGGCGGCGTGGTGGCCGGTTCCTCGACCACCGGTGGGTCGGCGGGCGACGGCTGCACCGGCCCGGCGGTCGGCAGCACCCGCGGGTCGGTGGTCCGGTCCGGCGTCAGCGCGGGCGCCAGCAGCGCCGCGGCGGCGACCACAGTCACTCCGACGGCGGCCAGCGTGAGGGTGCGGCGCCGGCTCGGCGCCGGCTGCGCGGCGGGATCCTGCCCCGGCTCCGGGCTCGGCTGCGCGGCGGGGGCCGGGCCCGAGGTCGGCGGCCCGGCCGGTTCCGGGCCGGCCGGCGGCGGCGAGGTCAGCGCGGGCAGCGTCATGGTCGGCGCCAGCATGGTGGCGGCCTGCGGGTCGGCGGGCAGCAACTGGTCGCGCAGCACGGCGGCGACCCGGTGCGCGGTGGGCCGCCGGCGCGGGTCGCGGGCCAGGCAGCGCAGGCAGATGTCCGCGACCGGACCGGGCAGTCCCGGTACGTCGTCCAGTGTGGGCTCCGGACAGTTCGCGAGGGCCGCGCTCAGTTGCTCCCAGGTCTCCGCCGGGTACGGCGGGTGCCCGGTCAGCGTCTCGAACAGCAGCACGCCCAGCGAGTAGACGTCGGTGGCGGGCTGGGCGGGCGCGCCGTCGAGCCGTTCCGGCGCCACGTACGCCGGGGTGCCGAACGTGCCGCCGTCCTCGTCGTCGTCCGGCGCGCCGATCCGGGTGGCGATGCCGAAGTCGAGCACCTTCGCGCCGGTGCCGGTCATCATCACGTTGGCCGGGGTCACGTCGCGGTGCACGATGCCGAGCCGGTGTGCCGCGGCCAGCGCCTCGGCCACCTGCGCGCCCGTCTCCACCGCCGCCGGCCAGGGCAGCGGACCCTCGGTGAGCCGGTGTTCCAGCTCCTCGCCGCTGAGCAGCTCCATCACCACGAACGAGGTGATCGAGCCGTCCGGGGCCACCGTCTCGCCGTAGTCGTGCACGGCGGTGACGTGCGGGTGGTCGAGCTGGGCGGCGGAGCGGGCCTCCTCGCGCACCATGTCGCGGAACCGGGCGTCGGCGGCGAGCGAGGGAGCGAGCACCTTGACCGCCACGATCCGGTCGAGCACCTCGTCGCGGGCACGCCAGATCACCGACATGCCACCGGCACCGATCCGGTCGATGAGCCGGTACCGCCGGGCCAGCAGACGGCCGGCCTGGAGTGTCGCCATCAGCTCGCACCTGCCTGGGCTCGGGAGCGCTATCAGGTTGCGGGAATGTGTCTGACCTGTCAACAGTCCTCCGGTTGACGATCGCGCTGCGTCACAACTCGGCCGGTGTCGCGTGACGGTCCGGTCACGGGCGGGGCGGCCGGCCGGCCGGGTGTGGGCCGCGTGCCAGGATGAACGGCATGGCAGCAGGTCCGGTGGCGTTCGTGCTCGGCGGCGGGGGAGTGCTCGGCGCGGTCGAGGTGGGCATGCTGCGCGCCCTGTTCCGCGCCCGGATCAAACCCGACATGGTGCTGGGTACGTCGATCGGCGCGGTCAACGGCGCCCTGGTCGCCGCCGACCCGACCGAGGCGGTCACCGACCGGCTGGTCCGGCTCTGGGCGTCGCCCGAGGCCAGCGAGGTGTACGGCGACTCGGTCGCCCGGCAGCTGCGCCGGTTCGCGGCACGTACCCACCTGCACTCGCCCCGCCCGCTGTACCGCCTGCTGGAGAGCGCGCTGGGCGAGGACACCACGTTCGCCGACCTGGCCGTGCCGTTCCGCTGCTGCGCCGCGAACATCGAGCGCGCGGCCGAGCACTGGTTCCACACCGGACCGCTGGTGCCGGCGGTGCTCGCCTCCGCCTCGGTGCCCGGGCTGCTGCCTCCCACCCAGATCGACGGCCAGCACTACATCGACGGCGGGGTGGTCAATTCGATCCCGGTCGGCGAGGCGGTGCTGCTCGGCGCGAAGCAGATCTTCGTACTCCAGGTGGGCCGGATCGAACGCGAGCTGACCCCGCCGCGCCGCCCCTGGGAGATCGCCCAGGTGGCGTTCGAGATCGCCCGCCGGCACCGGTTCGCGCGGGAGATGGCGGCGCTGCCCGAGGACGTCGAGGTGCACGTGCTGCCCACCGGCGGGCTGGAGCCGCGCGACGACAGCCCGTGGGCGTACCGGGACACGGCGGCGGTGGGACGGCGGATCAGTCGCGCGTACACTGCCTCCCGCCGATACCTGGACACCGCGCTGGAGCGCTGAATGCCGCTGCCACCCCGCTGGCTACGCCGGTTGGTGCTCGCCCCTGGTGTGGTGCTGCTGGCCTTCCTCGTGGTGACCACGCTGCCCGGCTGGGCGCTGCTGGCGCTGGCCGCGTCCCCGCTGGTGCCGGGGCGGCTGCGCCCGCTGCGGCTGCTCTGGATCGGCACCGTCTACCTGGTCTGGGACGCCGCCGCGCTGCTCGCCCTGTTCCTGCTCTGGCTCGCCTCCGGCTTCGGCGTGTACAAGCGCGCGCCGGCCTTCCAGCGGGCCCACTACGTGCTGGCGGGCTGGTTCCTGCGGATCATGTTCTGGCAGGCCCGCTGGACGCTGCGGCTGAGCATCGACGTGGTCGGCACCGACCCGGACACCGCCTTGCCCGGCCGCCCCGAGCTGGTGGTCTGCCGGCACGCCGGGCCCGGCGACTCGTTCATCCTGATCCACGCGCTGGTGAACTGGTTCAACCGGGAACCCCGGATCGTGCTCAAGGAGACCCTCCAGTGGGACCCGGCGATCGACGTGCTGCTCAACCGGCTGCCCAACCGGTTCATCGCGGCCGGGCCGGACGGGCGCGAGTCGGTGGCCCGGCAGGTCGGGCACCTGGCCACCGGCCTGGATGACGACGACGCCTTCGTGATCTTCCCGGAGGGCGGCAACTTCACCCCGGCGCGCCGGCAGCGCGCGATCGACCGGCTGCGGTCGCTCGGTCTGGAACGGATGGCGCGCCGCGCCGAGCGGATGCGGCACGTGCTCGCCCCGCAGCCGGGCGGTCTGCTCGCCGCGCTCGACGCCGCGCCGGACGCGGGCGTGATCTTCGTGGCGCACACCGGGCTGGACCAGATGCTCACCGTCGCGGACGTGTGGCGCGAGCTGCCGATGGACAAGCGGATCGTGATGCGGTTCTGGTCGGTGCCGCCGGAGGAGATCCCGGCCGGCAAGCAGGAACGCATCGACTGGCTGTTCGACTGGTGGGCCCGCATCGACAGGTGGATCGCGGACAACCGCAACGGCACCGTGGACGCCTGAGCTGTTTCCCCGCGCCTGCTCGGCGTGGTGGCAGCGGGCCGCGTAGGGTGCGCTCGTGGAGCAGATCTGCGTGGTGACGACTGTGGTGGACGCCCGCGGGGTCGCGGACGTGCTGGCGGCCGCGGCCGTCGCCGGCCGGCTGGCGGCCTGCGCCCAGGTCGGCGGTCCGGTGGACAGCACCTACTGGTGGCAGTCGGCGATCCAGACCACCGCCGAGTGGCAGGTGCGGTTCAAGACCGCGCCGGACCGGGTGGACGCCCTGGTCGACCAGCTCCGCGCCAACCACCCCTACGAGGTGCCGGAGATCCTGGTCAGCCGGGAGGACAGCGGCAATCCCGGCTACACCGCCTGGGTGCGCGAGCAGACCCGGCCCTAGGTACTCCTACTCTGTCCGTCCGCCCCGCCGCCCGCGAAGCTGGCCGGGTGGAGAACACCGGCTACCCCTGCCCCGGTTGCGGCGCCCCGGCCGACCTCGTCGCCGGATGCCGCGGCTGCGGCCGTCCGCCCTACCCGCCCGCCGCCGAGGTGGTCCGGCTGGACCGGGAGATCATCGAGCTGGTGCCGCGCGTCGAGGCGGCCCGGCTCGCGTACCAGGATCTGTCCGGCCGGCTGGTCACGGCCCGGCAGCGGCGGGCGGTGCTGGCCGCCCGGGTCCGTCAGGAGATCCCCGCGCCGCGCGCCGCCGGTCCCGCGCCGCTCCCGGCGCCGCCGCCGCGTCAACTTCCGCAGGCCCCCGCCGCGGTACGCCCCGGCGGCGCGGAGACCTCCACCCGCGCGGTCCAGGGCCTGCTGTTCGTCCTCGGCGGGCTGCTGCTCGGCACCGCCGCCGTGGTGTTCACCGCCGTCGCCTGGAGCACGTTCGGGGTGGCCGGCCGGGCGCTGATCCTGCTCGCCGTCACCGCGCTGGCCCTGGTCGCGCCGCTCGTCGCCCGGGCCCGCGGGCTGCGCGGCACCGCCGAGACGCTCGCCTCGGTGGCGCTGCTCCTGGTGGTCCTGGACGGATCCGCCGCCTGGTCGGTGGACCTGTTCGGGGTGACCGGCCTGCCCGGCAGCCGGTACGCGGCGCTGGTGGCGGCGGTCAGCGCCGCGGTGGCCGCCGGTTACGCACTGGTCAGCCGCCTCACCGCACCCTGGTTCGCGGCGTGGCTGCTCGCGCAGCCGGTGCTGCCGCTGGCCGCGTCCGCGTTCCGGCCCACCGCCGCCGGTTGGGCGCTGGTGCTGACCGCCGTAGCGCTCGGTGACCTCGCGGTCGTGGTCGTGCTGCGCCGCCGTACCTCCGGCAATCGCACGGCGCTCGTGGCCGGGCGGGTGCTGGGCTGGACCGGGCACGGCACGGCGCTGGTCCTGGCGGCCGGCTGCGCGCTGGTGCCGCTGGCGGTCGGCCACGCGGCGGGCACGCCGCTGCTGGCCGGCGGCCCGCTGCTGGTGGTGGCGCTGGCGCTGGTCGCCGGCGCGCTCGCCGCGGGTGGCCGCCTCTGGCGTGCGACGACCACCGGGCTGCTGGTGCCGGTGCTCGCTCTCGCGCTGATCCGGCCGGTCGGCGAGCTGCGGCCCGGGCTGCTGCTGATCGCCGCCGGCCTGGTGGTGGCGGCGCTCGCCGGTGCGGTCCGGGCGCTGCCGGCGCCGGTCCGGACCGGTCCGCTCGTGGGCGCGCTCGCCGTGGCCGCCGTGCTGGGCCAGGTGGCGGTCGTGCTCACCGGCCTGGTCGCCGCGTCCACCGCGAGCGTCGGCTTCCCGGCCTGGCAGGGCGGGCGGGACGTGCCGGTCCCGTCCTGGGGCTGGCAGCTTCCGGTAGTCCTGCTGCTGACCGCCGGGGCGGTCGCGCTGCTGACGCCCCGGGCCGTCCGGCCGCTCGCCGGTGTGGCCGCCGCCGGGCTGGTCGCCCTCGCCGCGCCGGCCTTGACGGCGACGCCGTGGCCGCTGGTGCTGGTCGTGGACCTGGCGACCGCCGCCGCGCTGCTGCTGGCGGCGGTGGCCCGGCCGCGTGAGGGACGGGTCGTCGTGCCGGTCACCGCGTCGGCCGGGGCGGTACTGCTCGGGCACGCGCTGCTCGTCGGCTGCGCCACCCCCGGCGGGGTCGTCGCAGTGCTCGCCGTGACCGCGGTGCTCGGCGTGGCGCTCGCCGCGCTGGGCCGGCGCGGGCGGGGCGCGCAGCCGGTGGTGGGCGGTGTCGCGCTGGCGGTGGCGCTGCTCGCCGTACCGGCGGCCGTGGCGGTCGCGCTGCTCGGCCTGGGCGCGCCGCTCTGGTGGCAGCTGCGGGGTGCCCTCGCCGCCGTCGTGGTGCCGGTCGTCGTCGTCCTCGCCGTCCGTCGCCTGTGGACCGACCTGAGCGGGTACGCCTCGACGGGGCTCGCCGTGGCGCTCGCCGGGACCGGCCTCGTGCCGCTCGTCGCGCCGGGCGGGGAACCGGTGGCGCCGTACGCCACGGCGGGGGTGCTGCTGGCGCTCGCCGCCGGGGCCGGCTCCCGGCCGGCGGTCGCGCTGCGCGCGGTCGGCGGCGCGCTGGCCGTCGTGGCGTTGCTGGCGGTGTCCCCGGTGGTGCTGACAGTGCTCGTGGACCTGCCGGTGCAACCCTGGTCCGGGGTGCCCGCCGCCGCGGCGGCGTCCGCCGGGACCGCCCGCGCCGGGCTGGTGCTGCTGCTCCTGGGCGTCGCCGCCGGGGCGTACGCCGCGACGGATCGCCGCGTCGCCTGGTGGCTCGCCGCGCTGCCGTTCGGCGCTGTCGCGCTGCCGGTGCTGGCGGAGGCGGCCGGTGCGCCCTGGCCGGTGGTGCCGGCGGTCGCGTTCGGCATCGGGCTGGGCGCGCTGCTGGTCGCCGCGCTCACCGGTGCCCGCCCGGCGGTGCTCGTGCCGCTCGGGGCGGTGCTCGCCGTACCCGGGTTCGGTGGCCTGCTCGCCACCCGGGCGCTGACGCTCGCCGCACTCGGGGTGCTGGTGGTGGCCGGTGCCGTGACCGGGGCGGCCGGGCGGCCGGCGGTGGTCCGGATCGCGGGGTGGCTGGGCGCGGTCGCGACTGCCACCGGGTTCGCGGTCACCGCGTCGCTGGCGGCGGGGCTGCCGCTGCGTACCGCGGCGTTCGCCGCCCTGGCCGTCGCGGCGGTGACGCTGCACGCGGCGCCGCTGCTGCGCGCGGGCCGATCAGGGCGGCCGGGTGTGTGGGCGCTGGAGGCGGCGGCGCAGGCCGTGGCGCTGCTCGCGCTGCTGCTCACCGGCGGCTCGCTGCGGTACGCGGCGGCGGTCTGCGTGCTGTGGGGGGTGGCCGTCGCGGTCCGGGTGCCGCGCCGGGGTGAGTCGCCGGCCGGGCGTCGCGTGCTGGCGGCGGTGGCCGCCGGCAGCGAGCTGGTCGGCGGGTGGCTGCTGCTCGCCGCGGGCGGCGTGGTCGTGCTGGAGGCGTACACGCTGCCGGCGGCGGCGCTCGCCCTGGGCGCCGGGCTGCTGGCGCTGCGGCGCCGGCCCGGGCTGACCAGTTGGCTGGCGCTCGGCCCGGGGCTCGGTGCGGCGTTCCTGCCGAGCCTGGTGTCGGTGCTGGTCTCCGGCGAGCCGCAGCCGTGGCGGCGGCTGGCACTCGGCGCGGCGGCGCTCGCCGTCGTGCTCGGCGGGGCGACCCGGCGCTGGCAGGCGCCCGTGGTGCTGGGCGCGGCCACGCTGGTGCCGCTGGCGCTGCACGAGCTGGCCCGGGGCTGGGACCTGCTGCCCCGCTGGATCTTCCTGGGAGTGGGCGGGCTGCTGCTGATCGGGCTGGCCGCCACCTACGAGCGGCGCCGGCGGGACCTGGTCCGGCTGCGCGACGCCGTCGCCCGGCTCGGCTGACCCGAGCGGCGAGCCCTCTCACCGACTGTGGTGAGAGGGCTCGCCGCGCCGGTGCGTCTCACCTGATCGGCGAACCGCCGTCGACCGGGATGGTGTGGCCGTGGATGAAGGACGCGTCGTCGCTGGCGAGGAAGCAGACCGCGCGGGCGATCTCGTGCGGCTCGCCGTACCGGCCCGCGGGCGCCTGCATGGTCAGGTCGTAGAACGGGAAGTCGCTGGTGATCTCCGCACCCTCGAAGGCGGCGGTCTTGATCACGCCGGGGCCGATGCCCACAGCGCGGATGCCCTGGTGGCCGTAGTCGTAGGCGATCTGCTTGGTCAGCCCGATGACGCCGTGCTTGGCGGTGGTGTACTCCGCGCCGACCTCGCTGGCGACCACGCCGGAGGCCGAGGACACGTTGATCACGACGCCCTTGCCGCGCTCCAGCATGTGCGGCAGCGTCGCCTTCGTCACCAGGAAGACGCCCTTCAGGTCGACCTCCATGACCAGGTCCCACTGCTTGTTCTCGATCTCCAGCAGTGGCACGTACGCGCCGAACACACCCGCGTTGTTCACCAGCACGTCGATGCGCCCGTACGCGTCGAGGGCGGCGGTCACCATGGCGCGTACCGAGTCCTCGTCGGTGACGTCGGCCGCCACCGCCACCGCGTCGCCGCCGGCTTCCTTGACGCGCGTGACAGTCGCCTCGGCACGTTCCAGGGAGAGGTCGGAGACGACCACCTTCGCGCCCTCGGCGGCCAGCTCGACGCACATGGACATGCCGAGTCCGGAGCCCACCTGGTCCGGGCTGAAGCCGCCGCCCGTCACCAGCACCACCTTGTCCGTCAATCCACGCACCGCGCTGTCTCCCGTCTCTCGATGACCGTGCAGCCTGCCTATCGGCCGTTCGGCTGAGTGGTACTCATCTTTACGTACAGATTAGCTGGTCAGAGGGGGTGCGCCCACCGGCGATAGGGTCCACTGCGGTGTGACGAAGATCGTTTGCGCTGCGCCGGCCCGGAGGGGTAGGGACAGCACCACCTCCGAGCCGGGGGCCTACGGGATTACCCACGGCGACGATCATCGGCAAAATCGGTGACGGAGAGTCGCGTACGGAGCGTGGCTCGCGGCATCGGGGGCGACATGACTACTTCCACGGCGACGGAACCCGCGGCACGGCGAGGCAGCGACTACGCGCGGCTGTCCCGCCGGATCGCCGAAGCGGGACTGCTCGAGCGGCGGCCCGGCCGGTACGCGCTGCGGATCGCGCTCACGCTCGGCGCGTTCGTGGCCGGCTGGGTCGTGGTGGCGCTCGTCGGCGACTCGTGGTGGCAGGTGCCGCTGGCGGTGGTGATGGCGGTGGCCACCACGCAGGTGGCGTTCCTCGGCCACGACGCCGGGCACCGGCAGATGTTCCGCCGGCGCGGGCCGAGCGAGGCGGCCGGACTGGTCGCCGGCAACCTCGCGGTCGGGCTCAGCTACGGCTGGTGGGTGGACAAGCACAACCGGCACCACGCCAACCCGAACCACACCGACGAGGACCCGGACGTCGGCGCGGGCGCGCTGGTCTGGACGTACGAGCAGGCGATGGCCACGCGCGGCCTGAGCCGGTGGATGGCCCGCCGCCAGGCGTGGCTGTTCTTCCCGCTGCTCCTGCTGGAAGGGCTGGCGTTGCACGTGGCGAGCGTGCAGGCGCTCGTCGGCCGGGAACCGGACGGGCGGTGGCGGGTGCCGATGCGGCACCGGGCCGTGGAGGCGCTGCTGCTCGCCGTGCACGCCGCCGGCTACCTCGGGCTGCTGTTCGCGGTCATGTCACCGGCGAAGGCACTGCTGTTCGTCGCCGTGCACCAGGGGCTGTGGGGCCTCTACATGGGCTGCTCGTTCGCCCCGAACCACAAGGGCATGCCGATGCCCACCGCCGACGACGAGCTGGACTACCTGCGCAAGCAGGTGCTGACGTCGCGCAACGTCCGTGGCGGACGGTTCGTCGACCTGGCGCTGGGCGGGCTCAACTACCAGATCGAGCACCACCTGTTCCCGAACATGCCGCGCGCCAACCTGCGCCGGGCCCGGCCGCTGGTGATGGCGTACTGCGCCGAGCAGGGCGTCCCGTACGCGGAGACCGGGCTGTTCGAGTCGTACCGGCAGGCCCTGGCGCACCTGCACGACGTGGGCCGGCCGCTGCGCGTGGCCTGAGCGCGGCGGGCCGGGCGGGGGCGAGTGGGGCGCCCCCGCCCGGCGCCGGGTCAGATCGGGGTGCCGGAGAAGGCCGCGGCGATCGCCGCGGGCGCCTCCTCCACCGCGCCGGGTGCGGGCGGGCTGAGCCGCACCGGCGTGCCGAACTCGGAGTAGGTGACAGACATCCGGCCGAGTGACGCGTCGATCGGCGTCATGTCCAGCGTGAACGTGCTGAGGCGCCCCTGCTCGTCCAGCGTCGCGGTGAACGGCAGCGCCTTCGCCTTGTCACCCGCCGCGGCGAGGGCCTTCCCGGTGGCGCCGCTGCGCGTGTAGTCGAGCGTCCCGGCGTACGAGCGGTCAGCCGAGCCGCGGACGTCGACAACCGCGGCGAGCAGCTTCTTCACCCCGCCCGGATCGTCCACCGGCATCACGCCGTCGCCGGTGTCCATGCGCAGCCACTTCCGGGAACCGCCGAGCTGCTCGCCCAGCTCGCCATCGAACTTGACCCAGGTGTCGGGGCCGATGACCAGCATGCGCACCTCACCGAACGCGGCCATCGTCAGGGTGGTCTGCATGGTGCGGGCCCGCGGATCGGTCACCCCGTGCGCGCTGAGCATGGCCGAGTCCAGCTTGACCCGCAGCGTCTGCTCGTTGAGCTTCTCGATGGCGGCGGTCAGTTCGTCACGCGGCGTCGTCGGGCTCGCGGAGCCCGCAGCGGCGGCCCGTTCGGCCGGCGCGTCCGCTCCGGTCCGGTCGCCGCATCCGGTCAGACCGAGGCCGAGCACCGCGACGATCGCGACCCCCGTGGTCGCCAGCCGTCGTTTCGTCATCAGTGATGGTCCTCCGCGAAAGGGGCCCCTCACCGGGGCCGGACGATCAATGTAACGGCGCCCGCCGGGTGGCGTGCGCCCCTTTTCCGCAGTGCGCGGCGAGGCCGCCGACGGGGGTGGCCGGTAGGGTCGTCGCATGGTGGAGGGCGCGCCGCGGTGGTGGCGCGCGGCGCGGCGGGCCGACCGGCCCCGGCCGCGTCACGGGACGACATCGTGCGGAGCTGCGGCATGAGATTCGAGATCAGCAAGGTGCTCGACGCCATCGAGGGTCGGGTCTGCACCGATCCGTCGCTGGCCAGGGCCGTGGTCGACCTGGCCGAGGTGATCCGCTGGCAGAACCTGGACGGCGGCCGACCGGCCAGCCTGCTGCGGCTCGGCATGGTGATCGACGCGCTGTCCCGGCAGATCGGCGAGGACAGCGTCCCGGTCTACGCGATCGTGCACCGGGCGCTGCTGTCCGACGCCGACCTGACCTCCAACGAGCGGATGGTGGTGCGCCGGTGGGCCGACGACGGCCTGGTGGAGGTGCTCGACCAGCCCGGTGACCGGATGCTGGAGGTGGCCGACCTGCTCGGCCTGCCGGTGCTCACCCGGGCGCGGCTGGACGGGCTCGTCGGGCGGTACCCGTGGGTCGCGCAGGCGGGCCGGGTGCTCGCCCCGGTGCCGGGCGCCGGCGGGCCGGTCTTCATCGCGCACGTCGGCGGCGGCCAGGACCCGGCCACCGGGAGCCGCTCACCCGCCGGCGTCAAGGTGCTCTCCCGGAAGTGGCGCTGTCCCGAGCCGGGCTGCGCGCTGTTCGGCGGCGGTGGGGGCGGCGGAGCCTTCGCCGACCTGGCCGCCGTGGACCGGGTGCCGGCCGAGCAGCCGCCGCCCACGCTGCGGACCGGCGCGCCGACCTGCCCCCGGCACGGCGCGCGGCTCTCCGACGCCGGCCCGCGCCCGCGTACCGCGGTGCTCGCGGCGCGCATCGGCGGGCTGGTCCGCAAGCGGTTCGTGCTCACCGAGACCGAGCCGGTGGCGATCGGCCGGGCACCGGACGGCCCGGGCGGGGTGACGCTCGGCCAGTGGCTCAACGACGAGGCCCGTCGCTGGATCAGCCGCAGCCACATCCGGCTGGAACTGCGGGTGGGCGAGGTGGTGGTCACCGACACCAGCACCAACGGCTCCGGCGTACGCCCCGGCGGCTCGATGGCCGAGCACGAGCGGATCGCGCTGGCACCGCAGCAGTCCCGGGTGCTCGCCGAGGGCGACCTGATCGAGCTGTACCCGGGCGTGCAGGTCGGCCGCGCCGACGACATGACCAGCGACGCGAAGTACACCCCGAACTCGGTGATGGCCGAGGCGCCGACCATGGCGATGCGGCTGCCGCGTCAGTGACGGGCACGTGCGAAGGCGCCGGGACCGTCGTGGTCCCGGCGCCTTCCTCGCGTACGGAGTGAGCCTTCTCGCGTACGGCCTCAGCCGGCGAGCACGGCGGCGAGCTGCGCCACCGCGTGGTCGATCTCCTCTTCGGTGATCACCAGCGGCGGGGCGAGCCGGATGGTCGAGCCGTGCGTGTCCTTGGCGAGCACACCCCGCTCCATCAGCCGCTCGCACGCCTGCCGGCCGGTCATCAGCGCCGGGTCGATGTCCAGCCCGGCCCACAGCCCGCGACCGCGTACCGCCACCAGGCCCTTGCCGATCAGGCCGCGCAGGCCGGCGTGCAGCCGCTCACCCAGCTCGGCCGAGCGGCGCTGGAACTCGCCGGTCGCCAGCAGCCGGACCACCTCGGTCGCGACCGCGCAGGCCAGCGGGTTGCCGCCGAACGTCGAGCCGTGCTGGCCCGGCTGGAGCACACCCAGCACGTCGCGGTTCGCGGCCACCGCCGACACCGGCACGATGCCGCCGCCGAGCGCCTTGCCCAGCAGGTACATGTCCGGCTCGACGCCCTCGTGCTCGCAGGCGAACGTCGCGCCGGTACGCCCCAGACCCGACTGGATCTCGTCGGCGATGAACAGCACGTTGCGTTCGGTGCAGACCCGGCGCACACCCGGCAGGTAGCCCTCCGGCGGCACCACGACGCCCTGCTCACCCTGGATCGGCTCCAGCAGCACGGCCACCGTGTTCTCGTCGATCGCCGCGGTCAGCGCGTCCAGGTCGCCGTAGGGGACCACAGTGAAACCCGGGGTGTACGGCCCGAAGTCGGCGCGTGCGTCCTCGTCGGTGGAGAAGCTGACGATGGTGGTCGTACGGCCGTGGAAGTTGCCCTCCGCCACCACGATGTTGGCCTGGCCCGGCGCGACGCCCTTGACCTGGTAGCCCCACTTGCGGGCCACCTTGATGCCGGTCTCCACCGCCTCGGCGCCGGTGTTCATCGGCAGCACCAGGTCCTTGCCGCAGAGCGCGGCCAGCTCGCGGCAGAAGTCGGCGAACTGGTCGTGGATGAACGCACGGCTGGTCAGCGTGAGCCGGTCGAGCTGCGTGTGCGCGGCCTCGATCAGCTTCGGGTGCCGGTGGCCGAAGTTCAGCGCCGAGTATCCCGCCAGGCAGTCCAGGTAGCGGCGGCCGTCCACGTCGGTCAGCCAGGCGCCCTCGGCCGACGAGATCACCACGGGCAGCGGGTGGTAGTTGTGCGCCGTGTGACGCTCCGCGTCCCGGACCGCGGACGGAGTCCGCAGCATGTCGTCGATGATCACTTGCTCGCCTTTCCCTGACGGAGTCGCAACGTGCAGCACTTCGGTCCGCCGCCGGCCTTGCGCAGCTCGGACAGGTCGATCCCGATGGTCTCGTAGCCCCGGTCGCGCAGCTTCGCGGCCAGGTCGGTGGCCTGCGCGGGCAGCACCACGTGCCGGCCGTCGCTCACCGCGTTCAGGCCCAGCACCTCGGCGTCGGCCATGGTGGCGTGGATCGCGTCCGGGAACAGCCGGCGCAGCACCGCCCGGCTGCCGGGGGAGAACGCCTCCGGCAGGTACGCCACGGTGCGCTCGTCGAGCACCGTCAGCGCGGTGTCCAGGTGGTAGAAGCGGGGGTCCACGAGCTGCATGGTGATCACCGGGTAGCCGAAGACCTCCTGGAGCTGCGCGTGCGAGGCGTGCGCGGTGCGGAACCCGGTGCCGGCGAGCAGGTGGTCACCGGCCAGCAGGACGTCGCCCTCGCCCTCGTTGACGTGCTTCGGGTCGTGCATCTCGAAGCCGGCGCCCTCGAACCAGGCCCGGTACGCGGGCGCCTCGTCGGCGCGCTGCGGGTCGCGGAACTGCACCGCCATGGCCTTGCCGTCGATCACGGTTCCGCCGTTCGCGGCGAAGACCATGTCCGGCAGGCCGGCGACCGGCTCGATCAGGTCGACCTCGTGGCCCAGGTCCAGGTACGTGCGCCGAAGCTGCTCCCACTGCCGGATCGCCAGGTCGGCGTCGACCGGGGCGGTGGGGTCCATCCACGGGTTGATCGCGTAGTCGACGGCGAAGTACGTCGGCCGGCACATCAGAAAGCGCTGGCGGATGGCGTCCATCGTCATGTCGTGCTCCCAGGGTCGGGCGCGCCCGGCCACCGTCGGCCCACGGGCTGGCGCCGTGGTCCAACGTTATGCGGCCCGGGTAGACGACATCCACCGTGGGAAGTTGCGTCCGGCAGCGGATCGTTGCGTTGAATCGGTCACCGACGAGCGATCGTTGCGCCGACTCCGGACACACTTCGGGGGCGGCGAACCGCCGCCCCCGAAAGAGGTGTTGCCCGGCCGGTGAACCACCGGAACTGATCAGGCTGGCCGGCCCTGCCGGCGATCGGGACAGTGCCCGTCAGAACCAGGCACCAAACTGTGAGTCAAGCCACTCGCGGAAGCGGCCCACCCAGTCGCCGTCGGTGGTCGGCCAGTCGAACTGGCCGGTCATCGCCACGATGCCGAGCACCACGGCGGCCAGGCCGACAGCGATGCCGATCAGCGCGTCGGTCTTGCCGGCCACGTGCCGCCGACGGGTGGCGATCAGGCCCAGCACCGCCAGCACGGCACCGACCGCGCCGACGCCGATGCCGTACCCGGCGAGCGTGCCGGAGAGCACGAACATCGCCCCGACCACGGAGACGATCAGGCCGAGCGTGGCGAGCAGGCTGGCCCGGGGACGCTTGGTCGTGTACGGCTCCGGGCGGTCCACCCGGCCGTCGCCGTCGGTGTCCGTACCGTCGGGCCGGCCGTCCCGGTCGAGGTCGGTGCGGTCCGGCCGGCCGTCGCGGTCCAGGTCGACGGTGCGCTCGGCGACGGGCGCCGCGCCGGCGGTCCGGGCGTCGGTCACCGGAGCGGTCCGCGTGTCGGCGTCGACCCGGCGGCCGGTGACCGCACGCGCCGCCGCGCCCCGGTCCGCCGCCCGTCGCCGGGCCTCCGCGTCCCGCTCGTCGTCGGCCGCCGCGATCCGGCCGTCGGTGGCCGACGTCGCCGTCCGGCCGTCGGTGGCCGACGTCGCCGTCCGGCCGTCGGTGGCCGTGGCCGCACCGAGGTCGCGTGCGTCCCGGTCGGTCGCCGCGTCCCGGGCGCGCTCGTCGTCGGTAGCGGTGGCGGCGCTGCGGTACGTGGTCCGCTCCTCGTCGCGGTCGGTGACCACGGTCCGGTCGGCCGGCTGCTCGGCGGTCCGGTCGCGCTCGTCGACCACGCCGTCGCCGTTGGTATCGGTACTGGTCGCCGGAGCGTTCCGGCGGGACAGGATCTTCACGATGGCACCTCCTGATCCAGGCGCGGAGGCCGCGCATGACATGCAGGAAGTACCCAGGTGTGCCGAAATCGACACCCCTGGGTCCACTCCGCACGCCGAGGTGCGCCACCCGGTCAGGACACCGTGCGTGACCACTGCTGGTTGGTGCCCGCACCGCAGGTGTACTGCTGGACGTCCGCGCCGTCCCCGGTGCCGGCGTTCACCACGTCCAGGCACTTGCCGCTGTGCCGGGCCCGCAGCTGGAACCAGCCGCCGAGCGCGGCCCACTGCCACTGCTGGTTGGCGCCGCCGCCGCAGGTGTACTGGATGATGTTGGCGCCGTCGGCGGTGGACGCGTTCGCGACGTCGAGACACTTGCCGCTCGCCGCGTTGACGAGGCGGAACCAGCCGCCACCGGCGTCCTGGAACTCCCATTTCTGGTTGCCGCCGCCGTTCCAGCCCCACTGCTTGACCTCGGCGTTGTTGGCCGTGGAGCCGTTGATCACGTCGAGCACCCGGCCGCTGTGCCGGGCGGTGACGCGGTGGTACGTCGGCGAGTTGCCGGTGACGGTGCCCGCCGCCGTGTCGACGGTGACGGACGGATACCAGGTCAGGCTCATGCTGGTGGCGGTCGGGAAGGCGATCGGCAGCCACACGTACTGGGAGTCGTTCGCCGGCCCGCCCCAGGCGCCCGCCCACCTGTCGCCCAGATAGAGGTAGCTGGTGCCGGAGGTGCCCTGGATCGGCAGCACGAACGCCGGCTGGGAGTTGAACGTGGTGCCGTTGCCCACGTCGGTCCAGCCGCTCCACGGTCCTGAGATGCTCGGCGCGGTGGCGTACCGGGCCTGGTTCGGGCTCCAGCCCGTCGCCCCCGAGGTCAGCAGGAAATACGTGGAGCCCCGCTTGAACATCGCCGGTGCCTCCCGGTGCGCGCCGTCCCAGAAGTTGCCCACCAGGGCGGCCACGTTGAGGTAGTCCGAGGTGAGCCGGTAGATGTTCAGGTCGTAGTTGTCGTCGGCCGCCGAGATCATGTACGCGGTGCCGTTGTCGTTGTAGAGCGTGATGTCGCGGGACATGTGCTGCCCGAGCGGCCGGAAGCTGCCGTGGTACGTGTAGTTCCCGTCCACGGTGGCCGACGAGGCGACGGCGGCCCGCGCCTCGTTGTAGTCGGACCCGTTCTCCTTGTGCATCCACATCACGAACCGGCCGGTGGCGGCGTTGTAGACGACCTTCGGCCGTTCGATGTTGGCGACCCGCAGCTCCGCGGCCGACGACTGGGTGAGCACGTTGTTGCGGAACTCCCAGGTGCGCAGGTCCGTCGAGCGGTAGACGGACACCGCCCGGAACGTGTTGTCCGGGTTGCGGTTCTCGCCGAACCAGTAGTAGTAGTCGCCGACCTTGAGCACGCCGCCGCCGTGGGCGTGCACCACCGCGCCGCTGGTGTCGGTGAACTGGGTGCCGTTCGTGACTGTCACCGGAGCCGCCAGCGCACCCGCCGCCGGACCCACCACCGTCGCCGCGAGGGCCACTGCGAGCGCCAGCCCGGCCGCCAGGAGGCGACCGGTGCCGCCGTGCCGTGCCGCCCGTCGCACGCCGGTCACCGCGCGCAGACCGGCGTGATCGTGGCGGGTGTCGCGCTGCTCGCCACGAGCAGGCCGAACGTCGTCGACGCGCCGGGTGCCAGCGTCCCGTTCCAGGAGGCGTTACGGACCGCGGCGTCCTGGCCGCTGCCCTCGGCCACCCCGCCCCAGACCGACTGGATCCGCTCGTCGCCGGACCACCGCCACGAGACGAGCCAGCCCGGGACCGGCTCGGTGCCGCCGTTGCGCACAGTCACCGTGGCGACGAAGCCGCCGCCCCACCTGCTGTCGATCGTGGCCGTCGCGGAGCAGAGCGACAGCGTGCGCGCCGGTCCGCCGATCACGTACGGATCCCGCGTGCCCTTGGTGTCGCCGAACCGGAACCAGTACTCGGTACCAGGGGCCAGGCCGCCGATGGTCACCGTCCCGGATCGTTCCGGCCCGGTGACGGCCTCGGCCACCGGATCGCGCCACGCGGTGGCGTCATCGCGGCTGGTGAAGAGGCTGACGAGGAGCGGCGGGTCGTAGCCGCAGGGCGGGCTGAGCACCATCCAGTAGGTGATGGTGAGGCTGGTGGTGGTGGCGCCCGTCACCTGGCCGGTGACCGGCAGCGCCGGCGGGCACGCGAACGTGGGCGTCGGGGTGGGCGTCGCCGCGGTGGCGGGCGTCATCGCCGTGGTGGCGGGCGACCTGTCGGCGCCGGCCGAGGCGGCCAGGCCGGTCAGGGCGAGGGCGGCGGCCAGTGCCGCGCCGAGCGTACGGAGCATCTGTCTCTCCCGAGCTGGGGGCGCCGGGGGCGGTCGGCGCCGGAGTGGTGGTGGACCGCGATGTCGCCGCCGCGGCGGCACGGCGGAGCGCCGGAGAGGACTGCCCGGCACCGGGGTGGCGCATCACCCCGCGCTTGTCCCTCCGGCGAGATCGAGCTGCTCGCACTGGCTCCCGAGCGCTGCCGCCGCCAGTCTTTCAGTCGACGACCGTCGATTCAATGGCGTCCCAGGACCCGACGTCGCCGGCGGCCCGATCCGCTGGCTACGCTTGGTCGTTGTGCCAGAGGGACACACCATCCACCGCCTCGCCGCCCGGCACGCCGAGCTGTTCGCGGGCGACAAGGTGCACGCCGACAGCCCGCAGGGCCGCTTCGCCGAGGGTGCGGCCCGCCTGAGCGGCACCGTCCTGGACGGCACCGAGGCGTGCGGCAAGCATCTGCTGCACCACTACGCGGGCGAGCTGACGCTGCACGTACACCTGGGTCTGTACGGGAAGTTCGCCGACGGGCCGGGGGAGCCGCCGGCCCCGGTCGGGCAGGTGCGGTTGCGTCTGCACAGCGACCGGCACTGGCTGGAGCTGCGCGGCCCGACCGCATGCGAGCTGCTGACCCCGCCCGAGGTGGCGGCGCTGCGCGACCGCCTCGGGCCGGACCCGCTGCGCGCCGACGCCGACCCGGATCGGGCATACGCGCGGATCCGCCGCAGCCCCACCCCGCTGGCCGCGCTGCTGCTCGACCAGTCGGTGGTGGCCGGCACCGGCCTGATCTTCGTGACCGAGGCGCTGTTCCGGGCCGGGCTGCCGCCGCTGCTGCCCGGCCGGGAGCTGACGCCGGGCGGCTGGGCCGAGCTCTGGGCGGACCTGGTGATGCTGATGGCCCGCGCGGTCGAGCGTGGCCGGATCGACACGGTGCGCGACGCCGACCTGCCGGAGGTGACCGGCCGTGCGCCGCGCGTCGACAGGCACGGCGGCGAGGTGTACGTCTACCGCCGCCCCGGCGCGCCCTGCCACGTCTGCGGCACCCCGGTCAGCCGGGGCGCGCTGGCCGGACGCAACCTCTACTGGTGCCCCACCTGCCAGGCGGGCTGACCCCTCGGCGTGCCTGCCGCTGCGCCCGCCCCGGGTGCGGCGGCGCTGTCACATCTCGTCGAGCAGCCAGCGGGCCGCCTCGACGTTGCCGGGGAAGACCTGGTCGCCGCCGATGCTCCAGGCCACCGTCTGGCCGATCGCCCAGCCGCGTACCCGCTCCCGGTCCAGGCCCAGCTCGGCGCTGAGCCGGTCGAGCCGGTGCCGCACCGCCGCGGGGGAGTGACCCAGCTCCGCGCCGCGCACGAGCGGCACCGCAGCGAACTCCCGCTCACCGACCAGCGGCTTCGGGTCGATCACCAGCCACGGTTCGCGCCCGGCGGCCAGGATGTTTCCCGCGTGCAGGTCCTGGTTGACCAGCACCTGCTCACCCTGACTCGGCGCCAGGTCGGCGAGCAGCCCGAGCGCGGTGTCGAGCAGCCGTCGCTCGTACGGGCGGCCGGCCCGCCGCCAGTTGCCGGGCATCCGGTCCGCCCAGCCGGCCGCCTCCTCGGCCAGCGGCGTGAACGGCGCGCCGGCCGGCACCGCGAGCCCCGGCAGCAGCCCGATCGCGACGTCGAGCGCCGCGTCGGGCGCCAGCGCGTGCAGCGGCGTACCCGGGTCGCACCGCTCGACGAGCAGTGCGCGCCGGCCGGGATCGTGGGCGAGCAGCCGGATCGCGCCCCGCCCGTCCCAGTGCGCCAGCGCGGTGGCCTCGTGGACGCTGTCGTCGTCCGGGTACTGGAGCTTCAGCACCGCCCGGGTCCCGTCCGGAAGCGTCGCGGGCAGCGCCAGCGAGGCGAACGCGTACGCGAACGGCGGGCCGACCGTCAGCTCCCACCGCGCGACGCAGTGGGCCAGCCGGCCGGGCAGCTCCGCGAGCCAGGCCCGGCCGGCCTCCGTCCGCTCGACCCAGCGCAGCCCTTCGGGAATGTCGCACCGCATCCGGACATCCTGACCGGTAGGGCGACGATCCGCTGTCCCCGGGCCGGTCTCGCGCTCGCCGGTGCGGCCGGCCCTGCGCCTCGCCGGTGCGCGTCAGCGCAGCCGGCGGATGTCCCCGTACGCCCGGTAGAAGCCGCCGCGGCCGGACTCGCGGACCTCGGTGACCAGGTAGCGCGCGCCCGGCTCGCGGATGCCCTTGGGGAACTGCACCGACCAGTCCCGCCGGTAGCCGTCGGCGAGCACGTGCACGCGCAGCCGGCCGCCCTGCTCGACGCACTGCACCAGCACGCCGTCGCGCGCGTCGGTGGTCACCTCGACCGAGGTCCAGGCGGCCGTCTCGGGCATCCGGGCCGGCGCTTTCACGTCGACCACGTCGGGCACGCTGCCCGCCTCGGCCGCCCGGATCGCCGCCTCGCTCGCGTCGATGCAGGCCAGGTAGCCGCTCGTGGTGACCACGTAGAGCCGGTTGTCGTGGTACTGCATCGAGTACGCCGAGCCGCAGCCGGTGCCGAGCTTCCACAGCCGGTTGCCGGCCTGGTCGAAGCAGTAGATCGAGGAGGCGCTGTCGCCGGCGAACACGTACCGGCCGCCCTCGGCGGTGGCGCAGGAGAAGACCGCCGAGTCGCAGCGGTAGACCTGCTCGGCCCGGCCGTTCTTACGCAGGCGCACCACCTCGCGGGTGCCCGTACCGGCGAACACGGCGTCCCGCTCCTGCCAGCCGAACAGCACCGCGCCGGTGCCGGTGTGCCACAGCTCGCGCCCGGTACGCCAGTCGTAGCCGGTGACCCCCTGCGAGTGGCCGTGGTAGAGCGCGTCGGCGTCGCAGCGCACCATCCACGCCGACCGGCCGCGTCCCGGCCGGCGCCAGAGGAACTCGTCCTCGTGGTCGATCGCCGAGATGCCGCCGTCGCGGTCGGACACGCCCAGCACGCCGTCGTGGATGTCCAGCCAGTAGATGTCGATCTCGGGCGCGATCGCGTACGCCGCGCGGGGCACCTTGCCGGACAGGTCGTAGACGTTGCCGTCGTCGCAGCCCGCGTAGACCCAGGCGTCGTCGGCGACGATGCACTTCACCCCGTCGGGCAGCCGGACCTGGTTGAGCAGCCGGGCGTCGTGGTCGAGCGTGGTGATCACGCCGTGCTCGTTGCCGACCATGCAGTGCCTGTCGTCGACGAAGATGCCGAAGGCCGGCGCGCCCGAGGCGTACCGCCAGAGGACCGGGGCGGTGCGGGCGGTGGAACGGGTGCTGACGATCTGCCGGCGCGACACCGTGCGCTTCTGGCGTACGCCCGGCACCGCCGGGGCGTACCCCTTGCGGATCTTCTCGCCGATCTTCTTCGCGGCGGCGGCGCGGGCGCGGGTGTTGTCCGGGTAGGTGCTGGTCTTCACCTGGCCCTGGTCGCCGATCCGTCCGTAGCGCACTGTCATCGCGGTGTCGTCGACCACCACCTCGTAGAACTTGTGCGCTCCACCGTCCACTTCGGACAGTTCGAGGTAGGTCGTCTCCTGCGACATGGGGGGTTACCTCCGAGGGGAAGTGCCGGACCGGCAATGCGACAGCGCGCACACGCTAACGCCGGCCACCGACACTTCTCATCTGCCGTCGGCGGCCAGCGCGTCGACGGCCTTGCGGGCGGCGATCAGCACCGGGTCCCACACCGGGGCGTACGGCGGCGCGTACCCCAGGTCGAGCGCCGTCATCTCGTCCACTGTCATGCAGTTCCACAGTGCCACCGCGAGCGCGTCGATCCGTTTGGCCGCCTCGGACCAGCCGACGATCTGCGCCCCGAGCAGCCGCCCGCTGGGCCGCTCGGCGATCAGCTTGACGGTCATCTCCCGTGCGCCCGGGTAGTAGCCGGCCCGGTTCGTCGACTGGGCCAGCACCGTCACGAACTCGAAGCCGGCCTCCCGTGCGTCCCGCTCGCGCAGCCCGGTGCGGCCCACCTCCAGCTCGCACACCTTGGTGACGGCGGTGCCGATGACGCCGGGGAAGGTGGCGTACCCGCCGCCGATGTTGATGCCCGCGACCCGGCCCTGCTTGTTGGCGTGCGTGCCGAGCGGGATGTGCACCGGCATGCCGCTGACCCGGTGCAGCGACTCCACGCAGTCGCCCGCCGCCCAGACACCGGGTACGCCGGGCACCCGCATCCGGCGGTCGGTCCGCACCGCGCCGGAGGGACCGATCGGCAGGCCGGCGGCCTCCGCGAGGGCGGTGTTGGGGCGTACGCCGAGACCCAGCACCACGACGTCGGCCGGGATCGGCCCCTCGTCGGTGACCACTGCGGAGATCCGGCCGTCCCGCTCCTGGAGGCCGGTGACCGTGAGGCCGGTACGGACACCGATGCCGGTGCCGCGCATCGCGTCGGCCACCAGCTCGCCCATGTCGGGGTCCACAGTCGACATCGGCTGGTCGGCCTGCTCCACGAGCTGGACGGAGAGCCCGCGCTGCACGAGCGCCTCGGCCATCTCGACGCCGACGTAGCCGCCGCCGACCACCACCGCGCGCCGGGGCCGGGGTTCGCGTTCCAGCCATCCGATCAGCGCCGCGCCGTCGTCGAGCGTCTGCACGCCGAACACGCCCGACACGTCGTCGCGTGCCCAGTCCGGCTGCACGGGGGACGCGCCGGTGGCGTACACCAGGGTGTCGAAACCGGCGCGGACCTCGCCGCCGCCGTCGAGGTCCCGCGCGAGGACCTCGCGGCGGTCGAGGTCGATGGCGGTGACCTCGTGCCGGGTACGGACCTCGATGCCGAACTCGTCGCGGAAGGTCTGCGGGTCACGGGAGATCAGCTCGTCCCGTTCCTCCACCAGGCCGCTCACCCAGTAGGGGATGCCGCAGGCCGAGTAGGAGGTGAAGTGTCCTCGCTCGAATGCGACGATCTCCAGATCGGAGCGGTCGCGGCGGCGGCGCCGCGCCTGCGACGCCGCCGACATGCCGGCGGCGTCGCCACCGATGACGATCATGCGCTCGGCCACGTCGCCCATCCTGTCACGCCGGGCCGCGGCCGCACGGCCGCTCAGCCACGGGTCTGCCGTGCCACGTCCGCGACCACGTCGACGAGGCTGCCGGTACGCGCGAACACCGCCCGCTGCCGCGCCGCGCCGCTGCCGTGCCGGCGCAGCCCGCCCAGCAGGTCGGTCACCCGGTCCAGGTCGCCGTGCCGCTCCAGTTCCGGGCGCAGCCGGTCGACGAGCCGGTCCAGCAGCTCCCAGGCCGGGCGCAGCTCACCGTCGGTGAGGTCGACGCCCTCGCCCTCCAGCCCGTCGTGGGCGGCCCGCCAGTGCGCCGCCACCAGCAGGTGGTGGTCGGTGTTGACGGCCGGACGGCCGGCGGCGATGTCGGTGAGCGCGGTGGCGACGAGCGCGCGGACCAGCGCCGCCACCAGCACCGCGTCGTCCACGGACGGGCAGACGTCGCCGATGCGGATCTCCACCGTGGGGTACTTGGCGGACAGGCGGGCGTACCAGTAGAGCATCCCCTCGTCCAGCATCACGCCGCTGGCGATGAGCTGCCGGATCAGCCGCTCGTAGTGCTCGTGCGACTCCAGGAACGGGGTGGGCGCGACCGACGGCCAGCGTTCCCACTCCACCGAGCGCCAGCTCGCGTACCCGGTGTCCTCGCCCCGGGAGAACGGGGAGTTCGCGGTGACCGCCTGCAGGATCGGCAGCCAGGGCCGGACGTGGTTGAGCACCTGCACACCGGTGTCCGGATCGGGGATGCCGACGTGGATGTGCATGCCGTTGTTGCCGGGACCGGGCACCAGCAGCCGGAACCGCTCGATCATCCGGTCGAAGCGCGGCTTGTCCACCACCGGCGGCACCGGCCCGTCGACCGGCCCGGTGCCGATCGCGAGCAGCCGTACGCCGGCCCGCTCGGCCGCGTCGGCCAGCTCGGCGCGCAGCATCGACAGCGAGTGCCGGATCGAGGACAGGTCCAGCCCGGGCGGGCTGCCGATCTCGATCTGGCTGGTCTGGAACTCGCGCTCCACCTGACCGCGCAGCTCGGCCGGCACCTGCTCCATGACCAGGTCGACGGCGGGTACGGCGGTCCCGGTGTGCGGGTCGGCGAGCAGGAACTCCTCCTCGACGCCGACTGTCAGCAGGTCGGTTCCGCCCGATGCGGCGCTCCGCTCCCGCTCCGCCACTGAGCCACTCATCGTCACCACCGTCTCCTCCGGACCGCTCGCGGCACCGTGCCGCGTGGTCGAGGATCTGTTACCCACCGTGTCCGTTTCGGGAAACGTGCCGGTGGGCGTGTCGGCCGGTTCGCCCGTTCGGGGTACGCCGGCCGGGTCGGCCGGGCACGGACCGGTGTGCGCGCAGGGGCCCGCGGGGCGTGACACGGCGGGCTAGGGTGGCCGTGTGGCGGGGATGCTGGCGGTGCTGACGGGAGCGTGGGCGTACGCCCTCGCACTGTTCGCCGACCGCCCGGCCGGGCTGCTCGCCGGTGCGGCGGTCGTCGCCGCGCTGCTGCTCGCCACCCTGCTCGCGCTGCGGGTCCGCGCGCTGCCCACGCCGCCCGGCACCCGGTTCGCCGCCGCGCTGCGTGCCCGCGCCCGCCGTCGCGGGGTGCCCCGGCAGGTCGACCCGGACGCGCCGGGCCGTCCGCGGCCCCGCGCACCCGGCCTGCGCCCCTCGGCCGCGTAGCCACCTCCCGGCCCGCGTTGGCGGGCCGCCCTCCCCGGCTTCCGCGGCCGATTCCGTCGTCATCCGTCCCGCCGTGCGGCACGTCGCCGCCCGGGACACCCGGAATCGCCATCGAGGGGTCCACCCATGCTCGCCTTCGCACCGTTGCACTCCGCGGCCTCGGCCGCGGCCACCGTCGTCACCTGGCTCGCCGACGTGCTCGCCCCGCTCACCGGCGGCGCCGCCACGGCGGCCGCCATCGTCCTGTTCACCGTCGCCGTCCGGCTGCTGATCTCACCGTTGACGGTGGCCCAGGTCCGCGGGGAGCGGCGCCGCACCGCGCTCGCCCCCGAGGTACGGGAACTCCAGCGCCGGTACGCCGACGATCCGGCCCGCCTCCAGAGCGAGCTGTTCGCGCTCTACCGCAACGCCGGGGCCAGCCCGGTCGCGGGTTGTCTGCCGGCGCTGTTGCAGGCGCCGTTCTTCCTTGTCATGTACCGCCTGTTCGCCACCGGTGACGGCGCGCCGCAGCTGCTGGGGGAGCGGCTGGCCGGCGTACCGCTGGGGTGGCACCTCGGCGACGGGCTGGCCGGCCCGGTGCCGCTGGTGTTCGGGGTGCTGCTGGCCGCGCTGCTCGCGCTGGCCTGGTGGTCGTCGCGGCGGATGCGCCGGGCGGCTGCCGCCACCGGCACGGTGGCCGGGACGCCGGCCGAGGGTCCGGGCGCGGCGGTGCTCGGGCGGGTGCTGCCGTTGCTGCCGTACGGCACGGTGCTGGTGGCGCTCGTGGTGCCGCTGGCGGCGGTGCTCTATCTGGTCACCACCACCGCGTGGACGGCGCTGGAGCAGGTGGTGCTGCGTCGGCCGCAGCCGGCGGCAGCCATCGACAAGCGTTGACAAATGCGGGGGCGGGCGCGTAGAAATCGCTCTCAGAGAGCGCTCTCCCGGACCCGTCCCCGCAGAGAGGCACCCCGAATGAACCCGATCCCGGCGGCTGCGACCGCCTCCGCCACCGTGCCCCGATCACGCCGCCGGCTCGCCCTGGCCGCCGGCGTCCTCGCGCTCACCACAGCGCTCGCGGGCGTCTCGATGACCGCCCAGGCCGCCGTGCCCCCGACGCCGTCCGGATGGAACCTGGTGTGGAGCGACGACTTCACCGGCTCCGCCGGCACGCTGCCCTCGTCCGCCAACTGGATCATCGACACCGGCACCGGCTACCCGGGCGGCCCGGCCAACTGGGGTACCGGCGAGATCCAGACCTACACGTCCAGCACCGCCAACCTGGCCCACGACGGCTCGGGCAACCTGCGCATCACGCCGTTGCGGGACTCGGCCGGCCGCTGGACCTCGGCCCGGATCGAGACGGTACGGGCGAACTTCAAGCCGCCGTCGGGCGGCGTGCTGGCACTGGAGGGCCGGATCCAGATGCCGAACGTGACAGGCGCGGCGGCGTCCGGGTACTGGCCGGCGTTCTGGGCGCTCGGCTCGCCGTACCGGGGCAATTACCAGAACTGGCCGGGCATCGGCGAGTTCGACGTGATGGAGAACGTCAACGGGATCAACTCGGTCTGGGGCGTCCTGCACTGCGGCGTCGCGCCGGGCGGCCCGTGCGGGGAGTTCAACGGCATCGGCGCGTCCCGGGCCTGCCCGGGCAGCACCTGCCAGTCGGCGTTCCACACCTACCGGTTCGAGTGGGACGCCTCGATCAGCCCGCAGCAACTGCGCTGGTACGTCGACGGCCAGCTCTTCCACACCGTCGGGCAGAACCAGATCGGTGAGCCGTACTGGAGTCAGATGACCAACCACGCCGGCTACTTCCTGCTGCTCAACGTGGCGATGGGCGGCGGCTTCCCGGACGGCGTGGCCGGCTCGGCGACGCCCACCGCCTCGACCGTGTCCGGCCGGTCGATGCTCGTCGACTACGTGGCCGTCTACACCCGCGGCGGCGGGAGCAACCCGTCGCCGACGCCGACCACGCCGCCGCCGGGCGGGGTGCGGGACGCCTACGCGACGATCCAGGCCGAGTCGTTCAACGCGCAGAACGGCGTGCAGGTGGAGACGTGCGCCGAGGGCGGCCAGGACATCGGCTGGCTCGCCAACGGCGACTGGGCCCGCTACGACAACGTCGACTTCGGCTCCACGCCGCCGCGCGACTTCGTGGCCCGGGTCGCCTCCGGCACGGCGTCCGGGGTGAGCGGGCTGGTGGAGGTCCGGGTGGACAGCCCGACCGCGCCGCCGATCGGCAGTTTCGCGGTGGGCAACACCGGCGGCTGGCAGACCTGGCGCTCGGTGCCGGGCAACGTCGGTGCGGTGACCGGCCGGCACACCGTCTACCTGACGTTCAGCAGCGGCCAGCCGTCCGACTTCGTCAACGTCAACTGGTTCACCTTCCGCCGCTGAACGCGGCCGGGGCGCGGCCCGGACCCACCGGTCCGGGTCGCGTCGAACCGGTGCTGGACAGAAACAGTTAACACTCCTAATAATAGGCGCACGTCGACGGTTGTGAATTCCTCTCCACCCCCGCCCGTCCCCTGGAGGACGCCGTGAGACTCCGCCCCCGCCTGGCGACGCTCGCCGCCGCGCTGACCACCGCCGTGGTCGCCGGTGCCCTGCTCGCCGCGCCGTCCGCCTCCGCCGCCACCGCGGCCTTCGTCCGCACCTCCAGCTGGAGCAGCGGGTACGAGGCCCGGTTCACCGTCACAAACGACAGTTCCGCCGCGATCTCCTCGTGGAACGTCCAGTTCGACCTGCCGGCCGGCAGCACGCTCGGCTCTTTCTGGGACGCCCGGCTGACCACCTCCGGCCAGCACGTCACCGCCGTCAACCAGTCCTGGAACGGCGCGCTCGCCCCGGGCGCCAGCACCAGCTTCGGCTTCGTCGTCAGCGGCACCGGCGACCCGGTGAACTGCACAGTCAACGGCGCCTCCTGCGCCGGCGGCAACCCCGGCAACCCGGGCGCGCCCGCCACCCCCGGCGGGCTGCGGGTCACCGGCACCACCGCGTCCTCGGTCTCGCTCGCCTGGAACGCCGTCTCCGGGACGGTCACCGGCTACCGCGTGTACGAGGGCAGCACCGTCAGGGCCACCGTCACCGGCACCTCGGCCACCGTCTCCGGGCTGGCCGCGTGCAGCGGGCACAGCTACACAGTGACCGCGTACAACGGCAGCGGCGAGTCGGCGAAGTCGGCGGCGGTCGCGGCCACCACGAGCGGCTGCACCGGTGGCGGCGGCGGTGCCATGGCCGCCGCGCCCTACCTCTACCCGGGCTGGGGCGACCCGCCCGCGCCCGCCACCGTGATGGGCGCGACCGGGATCAAGTGGTTCACCATCGCGTTCGTGCTCTCCGGCGGCGGCTGCACCCCGGCCTGGGACGGCACCGGGCCGCTGACCGGCGGCACGCACGCCGCCACCATCGCCGCGATCAAGGCGGCCGGCGGCGACGTCATCCCGTCCTTCGGCGGCTGGAGCGGCAACAAGCTCGGCCCGAACTGCTCGACCGCCGCCGCGCTGGCCGGCGCGTACCAGCAGGTCATCAACGCGTACGGGCTGAAGGCGATCGACATCGACATCGAGAACAGCGACGAGTTCGAGAACGAGGTGGTGCAGGACCGCATCCTGGACGCCCTGAAGATCGTCAAGCAGAACAACCCGGGGATCAAGACCATCATCACGTTCGGCACCTCGACCACCGGGCCGTCGTACTACGGCACCCGGCTGATCAACCAGGCAGCGGCAAAAGGCGCCGGGATCGACGTGTTCACGATCATGCCGTTCGACTTCGGCGGCGGCGCGAACATGTACCAGAACACCGTGAACGCGGCCGAGGGCCTGAAGACCGCGCTGCGCAACGCGTTCGGCTGGTCCGACGCCACCGCGTACGCGCACATGGGCCTGTCCGGCATGAACGGCCTATCCGACCAGCAGGAACTGACCTCGCCGGCCACGTGGACGCAGATCCGCGACTGGGCCAAGGCCCGCGGCCTGGCCCGGTTCACGTTCTGGTCGGTCAACCGGGACCGGCCCTGCCCGGGCGGCGGCGTGGTCGCCAACTGCTCCGGCATCGCGCAGAACACCTGGGAGTTCACCGGCATCACCGCGGGCTTCTGAGCCCGCGCGGCGGTCAGCGCCCGGTGGTCACCGACTGCCGGGCGCGCCGTCGGCGCACCTTCTTCACCGCCCAGCTCACGATCATGAAGCCGAAGACGGCGAAGATCGCGTAGTTGAACCACTGGCTGTACCTGTCGACGTCCTCCCACCGCGACCCGAGGGCGAACCCCGCGCCGACGATCAGCGTGTTCCACACGCCGCTGCCGAGCGTGGTGAGCAGGATGAACTCGCCCAGCGGCATCCGGTTGGCGCCGGCCGGGATCGAGACCAGGCTGCGCACCACAGGCACCACCCGGCCGATCAGCACCGCCCACCGGCCGTGCCGCTCGAACCAGCGGTCGGCCTTCTCCAGATCCTCCAGGTCGACCAGCGGGATGTGGTCCAGCCAGCGCTTGAGCCGGTCCTCTCCGAGCGCCGCGCCGAGCCAGTAGAGCACCAGCGCGCCGAGCAGCGAGCCGGCCGTCGCGGCGACCACGATCAGCACCACGTTGAACCGGCCCTCGGCGGACAGGTATCCGGCCATCGCCAGCACGATCTCGCTCGGGATCGGCGGGATGATGCTCTCCAGCGCCACCAGCAGCGCCACACCGACCGCGCCGAGCGAGTCGATCACGCTCGCCACCCAGCCGGTCAGCCCGGTGAACTGGTTCGGGTCGACGTCCTGGGCCAGGGCCATGGCGGTCCTTCCACGCGAGAGCCGGAGATCCGAAGGTGTTACCCGGACCGGCCGGTGTCACACCTGTGACTCAGGCCTCCGGGTGCAGCGCGGCGTCCGCCGGACCCCGCCGCCAGCCGGTGAAGCGGACCAGCAGCCCGCCCCGGCTGGGCGAGCAGCAGTACGGCCCGGCCGACGCCTGCGCCGCCGGGTCGAGCGGCGCGACCCGGACCAGCCGCCACGGCTCGTCCGCGCACCGGGCCCGTACGGTGAGCGCGTCCCCGGCCCGGCTCACCCGGACCGTCACCTCCCGGCCCGACCACTGCGGCACCGACGCCACCGACCAGTCGGAGAACTCGTCGGTGACCACGGCGCCGACCTGCGGCGCGCCGTCGCTCACCTCCACCCCGGCCTTGGTCCACCGCCGGTCGTCCACCCGCACCAGCACGCCGGCCTGGTCGAACTGGGCCGTGTAGTCGAGCACGAACGACACCTCCACGGCGCTGTCCACGCCGAACGGCGCGAGCAGCGCCGAGCCGTCGTCGTGCACGAAGCCGTAGCTGGTGCGCCGCCAGAAGTCGCTGCCGCCGCGCGGCTCGACCAGCAGGCCGCCGTCGACCGGCTCGGCCCGCTCCGGCGGGTTCAGCCAGGTGCCGGCGGACCAGTCGTACGCCTCCTCGCTCATCGGAGCACCGTACCGGGTTTGCCGTCGCGCGCGTTCGGAGAAGTAGTCCTCGCATGGGTGACAGGTGGTATCAGGAGGCGGTCGTCTACTGCCTCGACGTCGACACGTACGCGGACTCCGACGGCGACGGGGTGGGTGACTTCCAGGGGCTGATCGGCCGGCTGGACTACCTGGCCCGGCTCGGCGTGACCTGCCTGTGGCTGAACCCGATCCACCCCTCGCCCAACGAGGACGACGGGTACGACGCGACCGACTTCTACAACGTCGACCCGCGCCTGGGCACGCTCGGCGACTTCGCCGAACTGCTGCACCAGGCGAGCAACAGGGGCATCCGCGTCATCATCGACCTGGTGGTCAACCACACCTCCGACCAGCACCCGTGGTTCCAGTCCGCCCGGTCCTCGCCGGACTCGCCGTACCGGGACTGGTACGTCTGGGCCGACCACGAGCCGGCCGACCGCCACCAGGGCATGGTGTTCCCGGGCGAGCAGCACGAGACGTGGACCTACGACCGGACCGCCAAGGCGTGGTACTACCACCGCTTCTACAAGTTCCAGCCGGACCTGAACATCGAGAACCCGAAGGTCCGCGCGGAGATCAAGAAGATCACCTCGTTCTGGCTCCAGCTCGGCGTCTCCGGCTTCCGGATGGACGCCGTGCCGTTCATCATCGAGCGCACCGAACCGGGTAACCCGAACTCGCCGAAGGACTTCGACTTCCTCACCGATCTGCGTCAGCACGTGCAGTGGCGGCGCGGCGACGCGGTCCTGCTGGCCGAGGCGAACGTCGAGCCGGACGAGCTGCCCGTCTACTTCGGTGACGGCAGCGGTTCGGGCAACCGGATCCACATGCTGTTCGACTTCATGCTCAACGGCCGGCTGATGCTCGCCCTGGCCCGTGAGGACCCGGAGGTGATCATCGAGGCGTTGCGCGACACCCCGAAGCTGCCCACCGGCGGCCAGTGGGCCACGTTCCTGCGCAACCACGACGAGATCGACCTGTCCCGGCTCACCGCCGACCAGCGCAACGACGTGCTGGCGAAGTTCGGCCCGGACGAGAACATGCAGCTCTACGGCCGGGGCATCCGCCGCCGGCTGGCGCCCATGCTGGGCAACGACCGCCGGCACATGGAGCTGGCGTACTCGTTGCAGTTCTCGTTGCGCGGCACTCCGGTGCTGCGCTACGGCGAGGAGATCGGCATGGGGGAGGACCTGTCGCTGGACGGGCGCGACGCGATCCGTACCCCGATGCAGTGGTCCTACGCCGACAACGCCGGCTTCTCCGCCGCCGAGCCGGAGAAGCTGGTCCGCCCGGTGATCGACAAGGGCGAGTACGGCTACCAGAACGTCAACGTGACCGCCCAGCGCAAGGACCCGCGGTCGCTGCTCGGCTGGTTCGAGCGGATGATCCGGACGCTGCGGGAGGCGCCGGAGACCGGCTCGGGCAGCACCACCCACATCGACGTGCCGATGCCGCCGGGCGTGCTCGCGCACCGCGCCGACGGGCGTACCGGGACGATGGTCTTCCTGCACAACCTGGGGACCGAGGACGTGGAGGTGGACCTGAGCACGCTGGCGCCGGAGGCGGACCTGCCGATCGACGTGCTCAGCGACCGCAACTACGAGGACGTGGGCAAGCTCGACCGGCTCAAGCTCGCCGGGTACGGCTACCGGTGGATCCGGCTCTGCCGGGGCCACGATCGGTAGGCGTGGACCCGGTCAGAGCCAGCCCCGCGCCGCCGCCTCGGCACCCGCCTGGAACCGGCTGGTCGCCCCCAGCCGGTCGATCAGGGCGGCGATCCGCCGGGTGGCGGTGCGGGCACTGACGCCGATCTGGCGGGCGATCGCCTCGTCCTTCAGCCCGGCCCGGAGCAGCCGCAACAGCAGCAGCTCCTCGTCGCTGGGCCCGTCCTCGACCGGCGGCCGGTCGCTTGTGAGCGGCGTGCCCTGGTTCCAGTACACGAGGAACAGTTCGATGAGCGCGTCGAGCAGCCCGGACGGGTGGATCAGCGCCAGGTTGTCGTAGCCGTCGCCGGTGAGCGAGACCACAGCCACCCGAAGGTCCACGATCCGGAGCTTGAACGGCAGGCTGGGCAGCATCCGTGCCTGTTCGCCCGCCTCGCTGAGCCGCACCAGCAGCTCGAACCGGCCGGGCCGGTACATCGAGTCCGGGCAGTAGACGGAGCGGAGATCCACCCCCTGGGCGACCAGGCTCGCGGTCATCGCGGCCTCCGCCTCGTTGGTGCGGGGGACACCGGCGATCTCCGTCCGGTACGGCGGCCGGTCCAGCACCCAGAAATGGGTCCGGATCGACGTGGTGACCTCGTCCATCCGGGCGGCGACCGCCGCGCCCGTCACCACCTCCACCCAACGTGCCGGGTCGCTCAGCCGTGCGGTGCGAAACAGGTGGTCGAAGTCGCCGATCGCGGCCTGTACGCCGTTGAGCGCCGTCTCGTGCGCCAGCCGCCGCCGGGCGACGAGCGTCGTCAGGGCCGCCTCCGGGCTCACCGCCTCGTAGTGGCCGGGTGAGATCCGCCGCACCAGGCCGAGTCGCGCCAGCCGGGTGACGGCGGTGCGTACCCGGGTCGGTGTGGCTGCCAGCGCGTCCGCGCTCGCGGCCAGCGGACGCCGGGGTTCCGCCAGCAGCAGCCGGTAGACCCGCTCGTCGAAAGCACCGACGCCGAGCGCGCCCAGGACCGGATCGGATCGCATCGCACCTGCCTGTTGCCGTTGTTCCTCCACCGTGGCGGGTTCCGCCACGTGGCCGAAGAGGACACGAAGATATCTCGACTTGGATCCCTGCCAGGACGTTCACTACTTCCCATCCCAACCGGTGACCCTGCCGGGCGGGACCGGATCTGATCACCCCTGGTTCCCGGAAGAGGAGCAATGGCCCGTAGGTATCGACCATCCTTCCGCTACGGCGTCGCGCTGGCAGCCACCGCGCTGGCGGTCACGTTCAATCCCGTCCCCGCATCCGGTCAGACGACCCCTCCGGCACCGGCGGACGTGCTGACCGCCCGTTCCGGCGGCACCGTCGGCACCTATGTCGTCACGCTCACCGAGAAGCCGCTCGCCACCTACGAGGGCGGGGTCGCCGGGATCGCCGCGACCAGGGCCGCCAAGGGCGGGAAGGTCGACGTGGGCAGCCCGGCCGCCCGGCGCTACCGCGACCACCTGACGAGCCGGCACCGCGAGGTGGCGCGCAACGTGGGCGCGCAGGCGCGGCGCAGCAACTACGTCGTCTCGAACAGCTTCGTCGCCGACCTGACCCCGGCCCAGGCGGCGCGGTTGCAGCTCAGTGGCGACGTGCTGTCGGTCTCGCCGAACAAGGTCTACACGACCACTGACGACCGCAACTCCGTGGACTTCCTCAAGCTGTCCGGCCGCGACGGCGTGTGGTCGAAGGTCGGCGGCACGGCCGAGGCCGGCAAGGGCGTCGTCGTCGGCGTGCTCGACACCGGGATCTGGCCGGAGAACCCGTCGTTCGCCGCCCCGGCGCTGGGCACCACCGCGCCGACCACCGCGGATCCCTACCGGCCGTACCGGGAGGGCTCGGCCACCGTCATGCGCAAGGCCGACGGCGGCACGTTCCGGGGCACCTGCCAGACCGGCGAGGAGTTCACCGCGAGCGCCTGCAACGAGAAGATCATCAGTGCCCGCTACTTCGGCGAGGGCTGGAAGCAGGCCGTTCCGCCGGAGGAGCGCGCCGACTACGAGTCGCCCCGCGACGCGCACGGGCACGGCACCCACACCGCCGGCACTGCAGCAGGCAACACCGCGGTCCCGGTCCGTGAGCGCGGCATCGACTTCGGGGCGATCTCCGGAGTGGCGCCCGGGGCCGCGATCGCCGTCTACAAGGTCCTCTGGAACGACACCGACGGCGGCGGCAGGGGCACCACAGTCGACATCGTCGCCGCTGTCGACCAGGCCGTCGCGGACGGCGTCGATGTGATCAACTATTCGATCGGCAGTTCGTCCGAGTCGAGCCCGGGGGACGCGGCCAAGCTCGCCTTCCTCAACGCCGCGTCGGCCGGCATCTTCATCTCCTCGGCCGCCGGCAACAGCGGACCGTCGAGCAGCTCGCTGGACAACACCACGCCGTGGGAGATGACGGTCGGCGCCAGCACCATCGCGTCGTACTCGGCCAGCGTGAAACTGGGCGACGGCACCCTCGTGAACGGCACCAGCACCACAGTCGCCACGACGTTCGGCCCGAAGCCGCTCATCGCGTCCCGGGCCGCGAAGGCCGGTGGAGCCACCGACGCGGACGCGGACTACTGCGCCCCCGGCACCCTCGACCCGGCGAAGGTCACCGGCAAGGTGGTGGTCTGCCTCCGGGGCATCATCGGTCGTACCGCGAAGTCCGCCGAGGTCGCCCGGGCCGGCGGCGTCGGCATGGTGCTGGGCAACCCGTCCGTCCAGGACCTCAGCGGTGACCTGCACGGCCTGCCGACTGTGCACGTCAACGCGCCCGACACGCAGACGGTGCTCGACTACGCCGCCACCCCCGGCGCGCAGGTCACGCTGCTGCCGACCGGCAACGACCAGCCGTACCCCCAGGTGGCGGCGTTCTCCTCGCGCGGCCCGTCGCTGAAGAACCAGGACCTGCTGAAGCCGGACCTCACCGCCCCCGGTGTCGGGATCCTCGCGGCCGTCTCCCCGCGCGGCGAGGGGAAGAACTTCGACTTCTACAGCGGCACCTCGATGGCCACGCCGCACGTCGCCGGCCTCGCCGCGATCTACCTCGCCGAGCGTCCGACCGCGACGCCTGCCGAGATCAAGTCCGCGCTGATGACCACCACCTACGCCACCAGGACCACCACCGGCGCACCGAACACCGACGTCTGGGCGCAGGGCACGGGTCACGTCGACCCGACCCGGATGCTCAACCCCGGCGTGGTCTACGACGCGTCGGCGGCCGACTGGCTGGGCTACCTGGAGGGCAAGGGGTACCGGACCGGCAGCGGGGTCGCCCCGATCGCCGGCAGTGACCTGAACTATCCGTCCATCCGCGTCGAGAACCTCTTCGGCACCCGGACGGTCACCCGCCGGGTCACCGCGGTCACCCCGGGCGTCTACACCGCGAAGGTCGACCTGCCCGGCGTCAAGGTCAAGGTGACCCCCTCGACGCTGCGCTTCCGCTCGGCCGGGGAGACCCGGGAGTTCACCGTCACGATGCAGCTCACCTCGGCCACCGGACCGGACACGATCCGCGGTGGGCTGACCTGGACGGGCGCCGGCACCACCGCGCGCAGCCCGATCGTCGTGACCCCGCACACCGCTACCGCGCCGGAGCAGGTGCAGGGCAGCGGCGCGAAGGGCTCGCTGAGCTTCGAGGTGACCCCCGGGCTGGCCAAGTTCCCGATCAAGGCATACGGGATGGTCGCGGGGCGGCCGGCATCCGACACCGTCACCCCCGAGGACATCTGGGGCAAGGAGTACGAGGTCTCGCTGGGCACCGGCACGAAGGCGGCCGAGGTCACCGTCCGCACCGACGATCCGCGGGCACAGCTCGGAGTCGTCATCTACCGCGTGGTGGAGGGCGTCGCGGAACTGGCCGACCTCTCCGACTACCCCGCGGCCGAGCAGCGGTTCGTCCTCAAGCCCGCGGCCGAGCCGTACCGCGTGGCGGTGGTCGTCTGGGGCGACATGGCGCCGGGCACCACCGCCACGCCGTACACGGTGCAGGCCAACGTGGTCACCGACAAGGGAGGAGTGGGGAACCTGACGGTGTCCCCGAAGAACCCCAGGGCCACGCCGGGAACCCCGCTGACGGTCACGACGACGTGGTCGGGGCTGCCCGGTGGGCGGCACACCGGCTACATCGAGTACGCGGGCGGCACCGGAACCGTGGTGAGCGTCAACTGACCCGCCGGTGAGCGCGGCGGGGCCGGACAGCGTCGTCCGGCCCCGCCGTCGCCGGCCCGGGTTAAGCTCCTCCGATCGAGCCACAAGTTACCGGGAGGTAAGCATGTCGGAGGAGCCCCGCGTCGCCATCGTCACCGGAGCCGCGCGCGGCATCGGCGCGGCGACCGCCCGCCGGCTGGCGGCCGACGGCATGGCCGTCGCCGTGGTCGACATCGACGAGTCCGCCACCAAGGAGGCGGTGGACGCCATCGGCTCGGCCGGCGGCCGGGCGCTCGGCGTCGGCGCCGACGTGTCCGACCGGGCCCAGGTCGAGGCCGCCGTGGAACGGGTCGCCGCCGAACTCGGCGCGCCGACTGTGCTCGTCAACAACGCCGGCGTGCTGCGCGACAACCTGCTGTTCAAGATGACCGACGGCGACTGGGACACGGTCATGGGCGTGCACCTGCGCGGGGCGTTCCTGTTCAGCCAGGCCGCGCAGAAGCACATGGTCGAGGCGAAGTGGGGCCGGATCGTCAACCTGTCCAGCACGTCCGCGCTCGGCAACCGGGGCCAGGCCAACTACTCGGCCGCGAAGGCCGGTCTCCAGGGCTTCACCAAGACGCTGGCGATCGAGCTGGGCCCGTTCGGGGTGACTGTCAACGCGGTCGCGCCGGGCTTCATCGTCACCGACATGACCGCCGCCACCGCGGCCCGGATGAAGGTCGACTTCGACGACCTCCAGAAGCACGCCGCCGCCGAGATCCCGGTCCGCCGTCCCGGCCGCCCGGAGGACGTCGCGCACACCATCTCGTTCCTGGCCAGCGAGGGCGCGTCCTTCGTCTCCGGCCAGGTCATCTACGTCGCCGGCGGTCCGAAGGACTGACCGGCCCGACCCGGCGCGGGCCCGCTCAGGCGGGGTCGCGCCGGGTGCGCCACAGCCAGAACAGGCCGAGCACCGGCAGCACCAGCGGCACGTAGCCGTAGCCGCTGCCGAAGTCGGACCAGACCGTCTCGTCCGGGAACAGATCCTTGTCGACGATGCTCAGCACGCCCACGCCGAGCACGCCGACCAGTTCGACCGTGCAGCAGGCGAGCGCGACCCGCCGGCCGGTGTGCCCGGCGCGGGCCAGCCCGACCGCCGCCACGATGTAGATCAGCGCCGCCACCGCGGACAGCAGGTACGCCACCGGCGCCTCGTCGAACTTCGTGGCGATCTGCAGGCTCGCCCGCGAGGTCGCGGCGATGGCGAAGACGATGTAGACGGCGATCAGCAGCCGGCCCGGGCCGCGGTTGGTGGCGCGCTTCTCGTGCGCGGTCGTCGGGTCAGCCACCGAGGACCTCCCAGGTCTGCTGGAGCCGTACCGCCACCACGGGCGTGACCAGGCAGATCGCGCAGACGATGCCGGAGCCCCAGCGGGTCGGCTCCATCCGGGCCAGCACCCAGGCCAGCGGCGGCAGGCAGACGAGCGTCACCAGGTAGCCGAAGAACGCACCCGGCTCGCCCGGCCGCTCCCCGCCGCCGAGCGCGACGAGAGCCGTCACGGTGAGCGCGAGCAGCGCCACCTCCAGCACGGCCAGGCCGACGAACTGGATCCGGTCCGGCGGCCGGTGGCGTACCGCCGCCACCAGGGCCCAGACGGCGAGCGCCAGCGAGATCACGATCGCGACCGTGGCGAGCGGCCCGTCCACCGGGGAGGCGGAGGCGGCCGCCGCGCTGGTCGTCGACACGGTGTCGTTCACCGGCACAGCCTACTAATCCGTGTAGTAGCGGCTCGCCCGCCGGGTCGTGGCGCGCCGGACGGGCCGGGGGACTAGCGTGGATCACGGTCCCGGCGTACGCCGGTGGCGGACGTCGACGGCAGGGGGTCGGGGTGCGGTTCGGGTTGTTCGGCACCGGTTACTGGGCGGCGGAGACGCATGCCGCGGCCATCGAGGCGCACCCGTGGGCACGGCTCGCCGGCGTCTGGGGACGCAACCCGGCGAAGGCGGAGGAACTGGCGACCCGGCACGGCGTACCGGCCTTCACCGACGTGGACGCGCTCATCGACGCCTGCGACGCGGTCGCCGTGGCGCTTCCGCCGGACGTGCAGGCCGACATCGCCGTCCGGGCCGCCACCGCCGGGCGGCACCTGCTGCTGGACAAGCCGCTGGCGCTCGACCTCGCCGACGCCGACCGGGTGGTCGACGCGGCACAGGCGTCCGGGGTGGCGTCGGTGGTCTTCTTCACCCAGCGCTTCCACCCGAACGTCACCGGGTTCCTCGCCTCGACCGCTGCGGCGGGTGGCTGGCAGCACGCCCGGGCCACCATGTTCGCGTCGATCTTCCAGCCCGGGAACCCGTACGGCGACTCGACCTGGCGGCGGGAGCGCGGCGCGCTGTGGGACATCGGCCCGCACGCGCTGTCGCTGATCCTGCCGGTGCTCGGCCGGGTCACCCGGGTCGCCGCGATGGACGGCCCGAGCGGTCTGGTGCACCTGCTGCTCACCCACGACGGCGGCGCGACCAGCTCGCTGTCGCTGACCCTGGACGCGCCGTCCGAGGCGGTCACCCGGGACTTCGTCTTCTTCGGCGAGAACGGCACCGAGACCGTCCCGCCCGGCGACGGCAGCGCGCTCCAGGCGTTCGGCGCCGCGCTCGACCAGTTGCTGGAGGAGGTCGACGCCGGCACCCGCGACCACCGCTGCGACGTGCGGTTCGGCCGCGAGGTGGTGGCCGTGCTGGACGCCGCGCAGACCGCCCGTGCGCAGGGACGCACCGTCGACCTGTAGAAAACCGGTCGCCCGGGCCGGACCCGGTCGTTAGCGTGGCGGCATGTTCACGCATGCCCTGATCCGCGTGGCCGCCGCGCCGGCCGCGTGTGGGCTCCTCCTGGACGCCCGTCCGCGGTTCCGGCGCCCGGCCCTGGCCGGCCGGTACGCCGCCCGCGTCTGACCCGACCGCCGGTTCCCGACCCGCCCCGAGGGGCGCCGGTCGTGCCACCTCGCCGAGGTGGCGGTACCCGTGGTTCGTCCACGCCACCTCGCCGAGGTGGCCCGCTCAGGCATGTGCCGCGTCCCGGCCACTGTCCAGGGTCGTCCGAGTCCCGATCCGCTCGGACCGCCCGCCCGATCCGCCCTACGCCGCCTCGACGGCGGGGGACACCAGCGCAGCGGTCCGTACCCGTCGCCGTCCGGCGACAGACAGGACGAACCCGTGGCGCCCCGCCGAACCACCGCACGCGACCGGTCCCGTCGCGTACTGTCCCAGAACTTCCTCGCCGACCCGGCCGCCGTCGCGCGGATGGTCCGCGCGGCCCGGCCCGGCCCGGACGACCTGCTGCTGGAGGTCGGCGCCGGACGCGGCCGGCTGACCCGGCCGCTCGCCGCGCGGTGCGGGCGGCTGATCGCGTACGAGGTCGACCCGGCCGTGCTGCCCGAGCTGACGGCGGCCTGCGCTCCGCTGCCGAACGTCGAGGTACGGGCGGCCGACTTCCTGGCCGCTTCCCCGCCCGCCGGGCCGTTCTCGGTGGCGGGCAACATCCCCTGGTCGCTCACCGCGGCGGTGGTCCGCTGGTGCCTGGCCGCACCAGGGCTGGGCGCAGCGACGCTGCTCACCCAGCTCGACTACGCCCGCAAGCGCACCGGCGACCACGGCCGGTGGAGCCGGCTCACGGTGCTCACCTGGCCGGAACACCACTGGCGGCTGGCCGGGCGGGTGCCCCGGGCCGCGTTCCGGCCGGTGCCGGGGGTGGACGGGGGCATCCTGCGGCTGGAGCGCCGGACGACGCCACTCGTGGCGCCGGCCGCGCTGCCCGCGTACCGGCGGATGGTGGAGCTGGGCTTCGGCGGAGTCGGCGGCTCGCTCGCGGCCTCGCTGCGCGCGGGCCATCCCCGGCCGCGGGTCGACGGCGCGTTGCGGGCCGCGCGGATCGCGCCGGACACCCCGGTCGGGCTGGTCTGGCCGGAACAGTGGCTGGTGCTGTTCCGGCTGCTGCACGCGCCGGTCAACCGGCGAGGGTGACGAGCGCCTCGACCAGTTCGGCCGGGGTGTCGAACTCCTCGGCCGGCAGCGTGCGCAACCGCTGGAGCGTCTCGGTGCTGGCGCCGTTCTCCTGGCCCCAGCGGACCAGGTCCTCCCGGGAGACCGGGTAGTCCAGCCCGGCCAGGAACTCCTGCAACTGCGCGCCGGTGACGGTCATGCCGCCCGGCTACCCGCTGGGCCCGGCGGCATGCCCGCCGCCGGGCCGCGGCGGCGGTTTGTCCCGGCGGGCCCCGGGTAGCCGCGGACATGCTGGTACAGCGGCTCGGCGCGCCGAGCGACTTCGACCCCTTGCTGGACCGCGTGCGGGACGCCCGGGTGGTGATGATCGGTGAGGCGACGCACGGCAGCTACGACTACTACCGGCTGCGGGAGCAGTTGACCCGGCGGCTCATCGCCGAACAGGGGTTCGACTTCGTGGCGGTGGAGGGGGACTGGCCGGACTGCGACCGGGTGCACCGGTCGGTGGTGTGCGCGCCGGGCGGGGCGGCCGATCCGCTCGCCGCGCTGGAACGGTTCGAACGCTGGCCCACCTGGATGTGGGCGAACGCCGAGGTGGCCCGCTTCTGCCGCTGGCTGCGGGCGTGGAACCTGGAACGCCCCGAGGGGGAGCGGGCTGGCTTCCACGGGCTGGACGTGTATTCCCTCTGGGAGTCGATGCAGGCCATCTTCGACTACCTCGGTGAGGAGGATCCGGCCTCGCTGGAGGCCGCCCAGGAGGCGTACCGCTGCTTCGAGCCGTACGGCAAGCGGCCCGAGGAGTACGGGATGGCCAGCCGGTTCGTCTCCGCCCGGTGCGAGGAGGAGGTGGTCCGGCTGCTGGCGCGTACCCGGGAACAGGCCGCCGCGGACGGCCCGGACCGCTTCTCGGCCTGGCAGAACGCGGAGGTGGTGGCCGGCGCGGAGCGGTACTACCGGGCGATGGTCGGTGGCGGCCCCGAGTCGTGGAACGTCCGCGACGTCCACATGGCCGACACGCTCGACCGGCTGCTCGACCGGTACGGGCCGGACTCGCGGGGCATCGTGTGGGCGCACAACACGCACGTCGGCGACGCCCGGGCCACCGACATGGCGGCGGACGGCATGGTCAACATCGGGCAGCTCGGCCGGGAACGGCACGGCCGGGACGCGGTGGCGCTGATCGGCTTCGGCAGCTGGCACGGCAGTGTGGTGGCCGCGCCGCGCTGGGGCTCACCGGCCGAGACGATGGTGGTGCCGCCGGCCCGGGAGGGTTCGGTGGAGCACCTGCTGCACGAGCTGATGCCGGACCGGGCGGTGCTGGTCTTCGGCGGCGACGACCAGCCGGAGTGGGTGACCGGCGAGGCGGACCACCGGGCCATCGGGGTGGTGTACGACCCGAGCTTCGAGTCCTGGGGCAACTACGTGCCGACCCGGCTGGGCGAGCGCTACGACGCGTTCATCTGGTGCGACGAGACGACGGCGCTGCATCCGCTGCCGACGCTCGTGACGCCGGGCGAGATGGAGACGTACCCGGCGGGTGTGTGAACGGGTGGGGCCCGGACGGACCCCACCCGCACGGATCACACGTTCGCGTGCTGCTTCTCGGCGAGGTGGGCGCGCAGGCCCTCACCCTCGACGTCCACGTTGGGCAGGATCTTGTTCAGCCAGCGCGGCAGCCACCAGGCGGCGTTGTTCAGCAACGACATCACCGCCGGCACGATCGTCATCCGGACCACGAACGCGTCGATGGCGACACCGATCGCGAGCGCGAAGCCCATCGACTTGATGATCGGGTCCTCCAGGAAGACGAAGCCGCCGAACACCGAGATCATGATGAGCGCGGCGGCGGTGACCACCCGGGCGCCGTGCCCCATGCCGTTGATGGTGGCCTGCTGGGCGGTGTCGCCGTGCACGAAGTCCTCACGCATCCGCGAGACCAGGAAGACCTCGTAGTCCATGGCCAGGCCGAACAGGATGCCGATGAGCAGGATCGGCAGGAAGCTGACCAGCGGGGCCGGGGTGTCCAGGCCGACCAGGTCGGCCAGGTGGCCCTGCTGGAACACCGCCACGGTGATGCCGAACGTGGCCGCCACGGTGAGCAGGAAGCCCAGCGCCGCCTTGACCGGCACCAGGATCGACCGGAACACCAGCATCAGCAGCAGGATCGACAGGCCCACCACCAGCAGCAGGTAGACCGGCAGCGCGTCGGAGAGCTTCTCCGACACGTCGATGCCGACAGCGGTGACGCCGGTGAGCAGCACGTCGGCGTTCTGGATGCCCGAGACCTGCTTGCGGATGTCCTGCACGACCGTCTCGGTGGCCTCGTCGGTCGGGCCGGTCTTCGGGATCACCCCGATCAGCGCGGTACGCCCCGACGGGTCGACCTGCGGCGGCGCCACGGCCAGCACCCCGTCGGTCTTCTGGACCAGCGCGGTCACCTGCGGGATGGCGGCCTGGGTGTCCTGCGGCGAGTCGGCGGTGACCACGACCGCGAGCCGGCCGGTGAAGCCGGGGCCGAAGCCCTCCCGGATCAGGTCGCTGCTGACCCGGGCCGGGCTGCCCTCGGCGGCGGCCGAGGCGTCCGGCAGCGCCAGGCGCATGTCCTGGGCCGGGATGGCGAGCAGGCCGAGGCCGAGCAGGCCGACCAGGATCACCGGGATGCGCAGCTTGGTCACCCACCGCGCCCAGCGGAAGCCGAAGCCGGAGCGGTCCTCCGAGCCGGTGGTCGGGTCCTCGACCGCCTTGCGGTCGCGCAGCTTGCGCGGCAGCACCTTGTGGCCGGCGAATCCGAGCAGCGCCGGGGCCAGCGTGATCGCCACCAGCACGGCCACGGTGACGGTGCCGGCGGCGGCCAGACCCATCACGGTGAGGAACGGGATGCCCACCACGGCCAGGCCGGCGAGCGCCACCACGACGGTCGCGCCGGCGAAGACCACCGCCGAGCCGGCGGTGCCGACCGCGCGGCCGACCGCCTCCTCGGGGGAGAGCCCGTCGAGCAGGTTCTGCCGGTGCCGGGAGGTGATGAACAGCGAGTAGTCGATGCCGACCGCGAGGCCGAGCATCAGCGCCAGGATCGGCGCGGTGCTGGTCAGTTCGACCGCGCCGCTGAGCGCGAACAGACCGGCCATGCCGACGCCGACACCGATCAGTGCGTTCAGCATGGTCATCCCGGCCGCCACGAGCGAGCCGAACGTGATCACCAGGACGATCGCCGCGACCAGCACGCCGATCGCCTCGGTCGAGCCGACCTCCGGCTCACCGTTCAGCACCTCGCCGCCGGGGGCGATCTGCCAGCCCTGCGCCTCGGCCTGCGCGCCGACCTTCTCGTACGCGTCGCGCTGCTCGTCGGTGACCTCGTCCGCGCCGCCGGCGAACTGCACCTGGATCAGCGCGTACCGGCCGTCCGGGGTGAGCGCCTGCGCCTGGTACGGGTCGACCGCGCCGACCACGCCGGGGAGCGTGGCCGCCTCCTCCGTGACCTGCTTGACCACCGCCTGTCCGGCGGGTGAGGTCAGCGCACCGTCCTGCGGTGCCTTGACCGCGATGGTGCCGGTCGCGCCGCTGGCCGCCGGGAAACGGTCGGCGAGCAGGTCGATCGCCTTCTGCGACTCGGTGCCCGGCATGGTGAAGTTGCTCGCCGTCGGGCCCTTCAGCGTGGCCGCGGCCAGGCCGAGTCCGACGAGTACGACGAGCCAGACGACGGCGACGAGTCGCCGCCGGCGCAGGGATGCCCGGCCGAGCCGGTACAGCAGGGTCGCCATGGACCTTCCTTGTCCTCGCAGGAACGGATCAGGTGGTGACTTCGAGCGCGCGGTACGCCACGGCGAGCAGCGCGGGTCGCAGCTGCTCGTCGGGGATGTCCAGGAACTCGCCGCAGGTCTCGGCGATGCCGGCGAGCACGACGAGCGCCGCGACGCGTGCCTCCGGACGGTCGGAGAAGCCGGAGAACGCGGCGATGAGCTGCTCGGAGATCTGCTGGATGTGGGCGAACGCGGGCTGCTGGAGCAGGTCGGGGAACTCTCCCCGGAGCAGCGCGATCTCCCGGCGGAAGCGGACCGCCAGGTCGACGAAGCCGTCCGCGGCGACGCGTTGGGCCTCGGCGCCGGTGTGCGCGGCGATGCGGACGTCCAGCTCCTCCAGCACCGTGATGGCCGGGGCCATCAGCTCGCAGAGCAGGGCGTCCTTGCTGGCGAAGTGGTAGAGCACCGTGGCCTTGGAACAGCCGACGTCGCCGGCGATGTCCTGCAGCGAGGTGCCCTTGTACCCGGTGACGGCGAAGCGGCGAGCGGCAGCGGCCAGCAGCTCGTCGTGGGTGGCGGTGGTGGGTCGCGCCATGTCCTCCAGCATGCCTGACCGATCGGTCAGGTGCTGACCGATCGGTCAGATCCGCCGCGTGGCGTTCGCCACAGCGTCCTGTTTTCGCAGCTCAGGCCGGTGTTCCGGTCCAGTCGGCCAGCCATTCGCCGGACCAGGTGAGCGCGCCGGAGCGCAGGTCGGCGACGAGTCCGCGTACCCAGTCCAGCTCGGCGCGGAGCACTGTCAGCTGGTACTCGTCCTCGACCAGGAAGAGGCGGGGCAACTCCACGGCGCTCAGCGCCGCCTCACGCTCGCGCAACCGTGCCTCGATGGCGCCCGCCCGCTCGTCGAGCCGCCGGGCCGCCTCCTCGGGCGGCAGGATCGGCAGGAACGACAGGGCGGCGGGGAACTCCGGGAACTCCCGGGCGGGGGTGGCGAGCGCGTCGGCGAGCCACCCGTCGAGCGTGCGGCGGCCGGCCGGCGTGAGCGCGTACACGGTGCGCTCCGGCCGCCCCTCCTCGCGCCTGGTCTCGGCCACCCGGATCAGCTCGTCGCGGCGCAGCCGCTCGATGGTCTGGTAGATGCTGTTGCGCTGCGCGACGTTCACCACGTCCTGCTTCTCGCGCTCCCGGATGAGCTGCTGCATCCGGTACGCGTGCATCGGCTCCTCGACCAGGAGGGCCAGCACCATCATCGCCAGCGGCGAGCGACGAACCGTCATGGCCCCACCCTAGGTGCCCCCTGTCGCGCCATAGTCATTTTATGTATAGTCATGACATGACTAAAGCTCTCGTCGTCGGTGCCGGACTGGCCGGCCCGGTCGCCGCCATGGCCTTGCAGCGCGCCGGCATCGACGCTGCGGTGTACGAGGCGTACCTGCGGGACGCGGTCGGGGTGGGCGCCTTCCTGACGCTCTCCGCCAACGGGCTCGACGCGCTGCGCGCGATCGACCTCGACGACCTGGTGGCCGGGCTCGGACACCCGACACCCCGGATGCTCATGCACAACCACAGAGGGCGCCGGCTCGCCGAGTTCGGGGCCCCCGGCAGTCGTACCGTCGGTCGTTCCGACCTCTACCGGGCGCTGCGCGACGAGGCGCTGCGCCGGGGCGTCGAGTTCGTCCACGGCGCCCGGCTGGCCGGCGCCGACCCGACCGACGGCGGTGTGACCGCCCGGTTCGCCGACGGCCGCACCGCAGACGGCGACCTGCTGGTCGGCGCGGACGGGCTGCGCTCCCGGGTCCGCACGCTGATCGACCCGGCCGCCCCCGCGCCGCGCTACGTACCGCTGCTGAACGCCGGTGGCTTCGCCCGCGGGCTGCGCCTGCCCGACGAGCGCGGCGTGATGCAGATGATGTTCGGCCGGCGCTGCTTCTTCTGCTGGATCGTGGTGGGGGAGGACGAGGTCTGGTGGTTCGCCACCCCGCCGCAGCCGGTCGAGCCGAGCCGGGAACAGCTCGCCGCGATCGGCCCGGACGAGGCCCGGACCCGGCTGCGCGCTCTGCTCGCCGACGATCCGGGACCGGCGACGCGGATCCTCGACCACACCGCGCGGATCGAGTACGGCTGGCCCACGTACGACCTGCCCTCCGTGCCGGTCTGGCACCGCGACCGGTTGATCGTGATCGGCGACGCGGCCCACACCGCCGCCCCCTCCTCCGGGCAGGGCGCGGCGATGGCCTTCGAGGACGCCGTCCAGCTCGCCCGCTGCCTGCGCGACCTGCCGGACGTACCGGCCGCGTTCCGGGCCTACGAGCGGCTGCGCCGCGACCGGGTGGAGCGGGTGGTGGCGCAGGGGCGGCGGACCAGCACCACGAAGGTCGCCGGCCCGGTCGGGCGGCTGGTCCGGGACCTGGGCATGCCGTTCGCCGCCCGCTACCTGGCGCGCGACGGCGGCGCCGCCCAGGCCTGGCTGTTCGACCACCACATCGACTGGACCGAGCGGGTACGGGACTGAGTCAGGCCGGTGGGCCGCCGTGCCGGCGGTCGTACTCGGCCCGGGCCGCGCTGATCGCCTCGCGGTGCCGCTCGGCCCAGCTCGTCAGCGCCACCAGCGACTCGTACAGCTCCCGGGCCATCGGCGTGGCGGTGTACTCCACCTTCGGCGGCACCGTGGGATGCACGTGCCGGTGCAGCAGCCCGTCCCGCTCCAGGTTGCGCAGCGTCAGCGTGAGCATCCGGCGGCTGATCCCCTCCACCCGGCGCTCCAGCTCGGTGAAGCGGATCGGGCCGGCCGAGGCGGCGATCAGGATGCCGATGGCCCACTTGCCGCCGACCCGGTCCAGCGCCTCCCGCACGGTGCAGGCGCTCGCCTGCTCCGCCGCGTCCGGTCCGCACCGCTCCGACTCCGCCTCACCCACGCCCCGATCGTCGCAGGTGCGGGACGGCGAGGCGCGCCGGGCACCGTGTCGGGGTTGCCGAGCCGGGCCCGGCCCGGGATGGTGGTCCGATGGGCGCCGCCGACGAGACCCGGGCCGGAGTGTCGCTGACCAACCTCGACCAGTCGCTGTTCGACGGCGCCGGGGCGACCAAACGTGACCTGGTCGACTACCTCGACGCGATGGCTGACCGGATCCTGCCGGAACTGCGGGACCGGCCGCTGTCGGTGCTGCGGGTGCGGCCCGGCCAGGAGCCGTTCATGCAGAAGAACCTGCCGAAGTACACGCCCGACTGGGTGCGCCGCACCGAGGTGTGGGCGGAGGCGTCGCACCGCCGGATCTCGTACGCGCTCTGCGACGACCGGCGGACGCTGCTCTGGTTCGCCAACCAGCGTGCGGTGGAGTACCACCCGACGCTGGCCCGCGCCGGTGCGCCCGAGTACCCGTCCCACCTCGTGCTCGACCTGGATCCGCCGGAGGGGGACGCGTTCGGCGCCGTGGTGCGGGTCGCGCTGCTGGTGCGGCAGGCGCTCGCCGACGCCGGGCTCGCAGGCGCGGTGAAGACGAGCGGCGCCAAGGGGCTGCACGTGATCGTGCCGGTGGATCCGGCCACCACGGCGGAGGAGGCCGCCGCCGCGACCCGGGCGCTCGCCGCCCGTACCGAACGGCTTGACCCCGCGGCCGCGACCACCGCGTTCATCGTCGCCGACCGCGGCGGCCGCGTCTTCGTCGACTCCACCCGGGCGTACGGCGCGACAGTGGTGGCCGCCTACAGCCCTCGGATCCGGCCCGGCGCCCCGGTGTCGTACCCGGTGGGCTGGACCGACCTGGAGAGCGCGAGCCCGGCCGACTTCACCGTGCTCACCGTGCCGGGCCTGCTGGGGGACCGGGATCCGTGGGCGGAGGCGCTGCCCGCGCCGCAGCGCCTGCCGGCGGACCTGGTCGAGCAGGGGCGGACCATCCCGGTGGCCCGGGTGCAGGCGATGCACGAGGGCAAGCGCCGCGCGAAGGCCCGCCGCGAGGCCGGGTGACTCCGCTCCGCGTCAGCGACGCCGGGTCGCCGTCGCCGGTGGGCGCTTGCCCCAGGAGAACGCGATGAGCACCACGGCCAGCGCCCAGGTGACGATCATCGTCCAGATGGGGCGGGTCTCGGTGGCCGCGCCGACGACCCCGCCGATCGCGTAGCTGACCAGGCAGAGCAGGCCGGTCGCGGCGAGCCGCCCGGCGGCGCTGCGGCCCTCCGGCTCGAACACCCAGTCGGCGATGCCCTTCGTGGTGCGCAGCACGGTGCCGGTCTGGTACGACGTGGCGGTCTGCACGCCGAACGTGCGGACGACGAGCCCGCCGAGGATGCCGACCGGGAACGCCAGCAGCGCGGTCAGGATCGTGCGCTCGGTCAGCGAGTCACGCCCCGAGTCGAGGGACCGGTCCACCAGCCCCCAGAGCACGAGCAGCGCCAGCATGGCGAGCAGTTCCATGCCCGGTGGCGTGAGCGGGCCGGCCGGACGGCGAGCACCTCGGCTGCCGCTTCGCGCAGGGCCTGACGCACCGAGGGCGGCGTGTCCCGCAGGACCTCGTCGCGCAGCGCGATCGAGGCCAGCCGCAGGCCAGCGGCGGTGTCGACGAGGAACCCGCGGGAGATCAGTTCCTCCACCGTCGCGCCGGCTGGCTCGTCCGGCGTGGTGCCGGTGCGGGTGGCCACCGCTTCGAGGAACCACAGACCGCAGGGGGCGTCCGCGACGGCGACGCCGCGCAGGACCCACCGCTGCGCGGTGGTGAGCGACGAGGGTACGCCGGTGTGCATCTTGGGGCGGTTGGTCAACGGCGTCTCGGGCAACTGGCTCACCTTCGCAGGTGCTGGGTTCGGCCCCGTTCACCGTGAGGTTAGCCAGCTCGCGACCTGCCCATCCGTGAATCGGGGACAAAGGCGAAAGTGGTTCGCCCGGCGCCGGAGCTAGATCATCCGGCGTCGTACCCGCCAGACCACCACGCCGATCAGGATCGCCGCGACGGCGACGAACACCGCCGCCTCGATGAGCTGGAACGTCCAGAACCGGTCGGCCGGGTGGTAGACCCCGAACTGCTGGACGCCGCGCGCGTGCAGGAACCGGTTGAGGTTGGTGCCGGCCCGGTCGGCGGCGTCCGTCAGCTCGGCGTACTCGGCCCCACTGAGCCGGCGTCCGGTGGCGTCGGCGTAGCCGCGTTCGATCACCCAGTCGGCGACGCCGGGCACGAACCGGTGCCCCGCCTGGTCCGTCGAGCCGCCGGCCGGGACCGGCTGCGTGGTGGTGAGCGGCGTGGCGTACGCGGGGCGGGCCAGCAGCGCCACCGACATCCGGGCGGCGAGGAATGCCCCGAACGCGACGCCGAACGCGGGCAGGCTGCGCCGCAGGATCGCCCCCGCGGCGGTGGCGACGCCGAACGCGAACAGCGCGTACGCCACCGGGACGAGCCCTTCCAGGTCGAAGGCGTCGTACTGGAACCGCCCCTCCCACGCGTCGAACGGCTGACGGAACCAGGTGAGCACCGCGGTGAACATCCCGGTGAGCACTACTGTGACGCCGGCCAACGCCACGAGCTTGGCCACCAGCCAGCGCATCCGCGGCACGGCCTGCGTCCACGCGAGCTGCCAGGTGCCGTCCTCCAGCTCGCGCGCGAGCAGTGGCGCGCCGAGGAACGCGCCGATGACCACGGGGACCAGGTAGAAGGCCGCCAGGAGGTTCTCGACGTACCCGTACTCGTCGTCGAGTCGGCGGAAGGATGCGGCGCAGGCATCGCCGACACCTGCTTCTCCCGCACAGCGGGCGGGGCCGCCGGGGAACAGGTCGTGGGCCTGCGTCCCGAGCACGAGCAGGGCGACGCCGAACAGGCCGACGAGCAGACCCAGCACGCAGACCTCGGTCCGGTGCTGGCGCCAGATCAGCCAGGTCATGCCGGCACCCCCGACGTGACCGCGGCGTCCGGCTCGGACGGCCGGCGCAGGTACGCCAGCACCAGGTCCTCCAGCGCGACCGGCTGGGCCTGCCATCCGGGCGCGGCCGGGAGGCCGCCGTCGCGTACCAGCAGGGTCGTGTGCCTGTCGCTGTGGACGGCCTCCACGACGGCGCCGCCCCGGTCGACGTCGTGTGCCGTACGCGGGCCGACGAGCAGCCGGTGCTCGGCGAGGAGGGTGTCGATGTCGCCGGTGAGCGTGACCCGGCCCTGGTTGAGCACGACCAGGTGGTCGCAGACGCGCTCCAGCTCGTGCACGACGTGGGAGGAGAACAGGACTGTCACCCCGCCCTCGGCCACCGCGCCCATGAGGACCTGGAGGAACTCGTGCCGGGCCAGCGGGTCGAGGCTGGCCACCGGCTCGTCGAGGACGAGCAGGTCCGGCCGCTTCGCCAGGGCCAGAGCCAATGCGACCTGGGCCTGCTGCCCGCCGGAGAGCGTGCCGGTCCTGCGGTCGAGCGGGATGCCCAGCTTCGCCAGCCGGCGCTCGGCCAGCCCCTGGTCGAACCGCCTGTTGCAGGCCCGGCCGAAGCGGAGCATCTCGGCGACGGTGAAGCGCTTGTACAGCGGGTGGTCCTGGGCCAGGAACCCGATCCGGGACAGCGTCTGCGGGGTGCTCGCAGTGACGTCCCGGCCGAGGACCTCCACCGTGCCGGTGCTCGGTGCCAGCAACCCGACGACCAGGCGCAGCAGCGTGGTCTTGCCCGCGCCGTTCGGCCCGACCAGGGCGATCACGCCGCCCGCCGGCAGGGCGAGGGTGCAGTCGCGCAGCGCCCAGCCCTTCCGGTACCGCTTGCCCACACCGTCGGTGCGCAGCGCGAACCCGGTATCTGTCACGCCACGTCCTCGTTCCTCGTGTGCCGGCGGACGGAGGTGAAGAGCGCGTCGACCGCCTGCTCGTCGAGGCCGGCCGCGTAGGCGCGGCGTAACCAGGTCTCCAGGCCACGGCGCAGCGACGTGTACGTCGACGCCGACATCGCGGCCGACTGCTGTTCGTTGACGAACGTGCCCTGGCCGGGCCGGCCGGTGACCAGGTTCTCCTGCTCCATCTGCCGGTACGCCTTGGCGACGGTGTTCGGGTTGATCGCCAGATCCTCGACCACCTCGCGGATGAGCGGGAGACGGTCACCGGGCTGGAGGAAGCCCAGTAGCACCGCCTGGCGGACCTGCTGGACGAGTTGCAGGTACGGCGGCACGCCGGAGTGGGTGTCGAGCCGGAAGACGAACACGATGCTCCTCACTGCTTTACTAGTAACGTAGTTAAGCAGTGGATCGATGGTCAAGGGAGCCGGCTCGCCCGGAAACGAAACGAGCCCGGCAGCCAAGGTGGCTGTCGGGCTCGCGGAGGTCTTCTGGTGCGATTTCTTGGCAAGTGTGCCCCCGGCAGGATTCGAACCTGCGCTCCCGCCTCCGGAGGGCGGTGCTCTATCCCCTGAGCTACGGGGGCTCAGCGACCCGAGAAGAGTAGCAAACCCCCTCCCGGATCACCGAATCGGTACCCCCGCGAGTCGATCTTCGTCGGCTCAGGCCGCGGCGACGGCGCGACCGCAGCTCGGCAGCGGGTGCAGCACGACCCGGCGGGGCAGCCGGCGGGGCCACTCGTTGCGCGGCCACGAGCCGTCCACGATCAGATGCACGGTGCGTTCCTCGGCGCCGCTGAGCCGCAGCACGAAGTCCCGGGGCAGCGGCGGGTCCACCGACGGTGTGGTCACCATGAACCGCACCCGTCCCCGCGAGGAGACCGCCGACACCACGTCGGCGGCGGGCATGGTGCCGCGCAGGCGTACCCGGCCGATCCAGTAGACCTCCGCGGCGTGCTCCTGGGCCGCCCGCGTGATCGCCGGGTACTCGCTGCGTACCCAGCGCTCGACCGCGCCGACGCACAGGCCGCAGGCCCGCTCGCGCGGCTCGCGCGGCCCCAGACCCCAGGCCCGGAGGTACGCCCCGACGGTGCCGGCGTCCATCGCCAGCCCGAACCGGCGCTCGATGAGCGTGGTCAGGCTCTGCCGTGTCCAGAGCTCCTCGTCGAGGCCGAACTCGTCGGGGTGGACCCCCCGGAGCACGTCGATGAGTTCGAGTTCCTGTTCGCGGCTGAGCGTTCCCGGCTCGCCCTGCCGCAGTCCGCGACGGACGGCTGCCACCGCTCCGTCACCGCCGATGGTGTGGCGTCGGCACCAGCTGGTCACCGACCGCCCTGCGTCTCTGAGTGCAACCCCCACGTCTTGGGCAACGAGCCCGAATCGCAACTGGTCACGATATGTGGGTAGAAAACTCTCCAACCTCCACAATGACCCGTTAACCCCAAACCGTTACAAACACCCAAACCGGGACATCTTACCCCGCATCACCCAACCCTCGCGTGGGCACGCCGCCCCACTCGACCGCCCCGCCCGCCCGAACGCCTCATCCGTTGCTGATCGACTCCACTTCGCCGAAGTGGCTGCATCGCACCCACCCCGACCCCACCACCTCCCCGGGCTGGTGTCGATCAAGAGCGGGGATACCCCCACCTCCCCGAGTTGGTGTCGAGCGAGCACGGAATCGGAAGCGCGCACGCGCGAGGCGGCGAGGAGGCCCTGTCGGGCTGACCCCGGGCCGCCCTTGCCCCCTGCTCCCGCGATCTTGCACTTGCGGCCCTCCCATAACGGGGCGAATCCGGCAGCGCTGGGGCAGTAAGTGCAAGATCGCCGGGGCCGGGGCCGGGGCCGGGGCCCGGGCCGGGGCCGGGGACGGGGGAGGCCCGGTGCCCCTGGGAAGGGGACCGGGCCTCGGGATCGTGCGGGGCGGCGGGTGTTAAGGGGTGCCGCCCAGGCGCTTCAGGGCGGCGTTCAGGTTGGTCAGGTCGTTCTGCTGGGTGTTCTTCATGATCTGGGCGACCGCCAGCACGTCGTCGTCGTGCCCCTCGTCGAGGATGCCGTCGATCATGTGCACCCCGCCGATGTGGTGGCGGATCATCATCTGGAGGAACAGCACGTCGAACTCGCGACCGCTCGCGCCGCGCAGCTTCGCCATCTCCTCCGGCGTCGCCATGCCCGGCATCAGGCCGTTCTTGACCAACCCGCCGCCGTCCTTCATCCACGCCATCGGCGCCTGCTCGCCGGTCGGGTCCAGCTTCCAGGACCGCAGCCAGGTCTGCATGGTGCCGATCTCGCCCTGCTGGCCGGTGGCGATGTCCACGCCGACCTGGCGTACCTCCGGGTCCTGACCCTGGCTGAACGCCAGCAGACCCATCGCCACGGCCTGGTTGTGGTGGGCCGTCATGTCCCGGGCGAACCCGGCCTCCGCCGAGTTCTCACCCGGACGGGTGAGCGTCGGCGTGAGCAGGCCGCCCGCGTACCCGAGGACCAGCCCGACCACGAGGGCGGCGGCCACCGCCAGCAGGCCGTAACGGCGCGCGGCGCTCCGGCCGCCCTGGTCGGCGGCCGGGGCCTCGTCCAGTTCGCTGTCGGTGGTCACCGGAGCGGTCATCGCGGCGTCCTCACTGGGTGGGCTGCTGGGGCATGGTGTTCTGCAGGTTGTCCCGCGGGGTGGTGCCGGTGGCGGTGACGCCCTGGTCGCAGAGCGCGTTCGGGCCCTCGATCGAGGCGTTCACCCGCAGGGTCTTGATGAAGTCGTCGATCCGGCCGTCGTCGGCGTTGTCGACCTTGAGCTGGTAGCCCCAGGCCTGGAGCGAGATCGGCTTGTCCAGCCCCTCGAACGGGCTGAGCATCGTCTTCTCCTTGCCCTGCACCTTGCTGCGGAGCTTCTCCACCTGGTCGGCGGGCAGGTCCGGGCGGTAGGTGATCCAGACGGTGCCGTGCTCCAGGCTGTGCACCGCGTGCTCGTTGGCGATCGGGGCGTCGTAGACGTCACCCATGCAGTTCTGCCACGCCTGGTTGTGCGGGCCGCCGACCGGCGGGAGGATGTCGTACTTGATCGCGCCGGGCTGGTGGTTTCCGCCCTTGACCAGGTCCTTGTCCTTGGCGCGGTAGTCGACGATGCCGTCGATCGCCTCGGCCCGCTTCTGCCACGGCTGGCCGCCCTGGTAGACCGCCCAGGCGCCGACGCCGATGATGCCCACGGCCAGGACGCCGACCGCGACGAAGAGGGCGATCGGGCCCCACGAGCGGCCCTGGCTCACCTTCACCGGGGCGACCGGCTTGCGGCCCTTGCCCCCGGCGCCCTGCCGTGGCGTGCCCTTGCCGCCCCCGGCCTTGCCCGAGCCGGCCTTCGCGGCGGGCTTGTCGGCAGCCGCGGGCCGGCCGGCGGCCGGCTTCTTGCCGGTGCTGACCACGGTGGGACGGCGCTCCGGGCCGCCCGGGGTGCTGATGCTCATCGTGCCTCGTCAGGTCGGTCGGTCAGGGGAGCGCGGGGCCGGTTCACATGCTGGGTCGCCTCCGCGGTGCCCGAGTCTACCCCCGATAACATGGATCAGTGACTCCCGCAGAACTCGCCGAGGTCGTCCTCGCCGCAGCCCACGCCGTCTTCGACGAGCGGGGACTGGACCGCGCCGCGCTGCCCGCGCAGACCACCGTCGAGCGACCACGTAATCCCGATCACGGTGACTACGCCTCGACGCTGGCGCTCCAGCTCAGCAAGAAGGTGGGCGTACCGCCGCGGGAGCTGGCGACAGCGCTGGCCGACGAGCTGGCCAAGGCGCCGGGGATCAAGTCGGTGGAGATCGCCGGTCCCGGCTTCCTGAACGTCCGCCTGGACGCCGCCGCCGCCGGCCAGCTCGCCAAGGTCATCGTCGAGGCCGGTCCGGCGTACGGGCGCAGTGACACCCTCGCCGGTCAGCGGATCAACCTGGAGTTCGTCTCGGCGAACCCGACCGGCCCGGTGCACATCGGCGGGGTCCGCTGGGCGGCCGTCGGCGACGCGCTCAGCCGCCTGCTCCGCGCCACCGGTGCCGAGGTGGGCACGGAGTACTACTTCAACGACGCCGGCTCCCAGATCGACCGGTTCGCCCGGTCGCTGCTGGCCGCCGCGAAGGGCGAGCCCGCGCCGGAGGACGGCTACGGCGGCGCGTACATCGCGGAGATCGCCGCCGAGGTGGTCCGGCTGCGGCCGGACGTGCTCGACCTCAGCGAGGACGCCGCCCAGGAGGTGTTCCGGAACGAGGGCGTCCAGCTGATGTTCGCCGAGATCAAGTCCTCGCTGCGCGACTTCGGTGTGGAGTTCGACACCTACTTCAACGAGAAGGACCTGCACGACGGGGGCGCGCTGGACGCGGCGCTGGACCGGCTGCGGGAGCAGGGGCACGTCTTCGAGTCCGAGGGCGCGACCTGGCTGCGCACCACCGAGTTCGGCGACGACAAGGACCGGGTGCTGCGCAAGTCCAACGGCGAGTGGACGTACTTCGCCGCCGACTGCGCCTACTACCTGAACAAGCGGGAGCGCGGCTTCGACCGGGTCGTGATCATGCTGGGCGCCGACCACCACGGCTACATCGGCCGGATGAAGGCGATGTCCGCGTGCTTCGGCGACGACCCGGCGCGCAACCTGGAGATCCTCATCGGCCAGCTGGTCAACCTGGTCCGCGACGGCGCCCCGGTGCGGATGAGCAAGCGGGCCGGCACCGTGGTCACGCTGGAGGACCTGGTCGACGCGATCGGCGTGGACGCGGCCCGGTACGCGCTGGCCCGCTACTCTGCCGACTCGCCCATCGACATCGACGTGGAGCTGTGGACCCGGGCCAAGAACGACAACCCGGTCTACTACGTGCAGTACGTCGCGGCGCGTACCGCCGGGGTGGCCCGCAACGCGGCCGAGATCGGGCTGACCCGTGGCGACGCCGCCGCGTTCCAGCCGGAGCTGCTCGGCCACGACAAGGAGAACGAGCTGCTCAAGGCGCTCGCGGAGTTCCCCGCCGTGGTGGCCACCGCGGCCGAGCTGCGCGAGCCGCACCGGGTGGCCCGCTACCTGGAGGAGAGCGTCGCGCAGGCGTACCACCGGTTCTACGACAACTGCCGGATCGCCCCGCAGGGCGACGAGGAGATCACCGACACCCACCGGGCGCGGCTCTGGCTCAACGACGCCACCCGGGTGGTCATCGCCAACGGCCTGCACCTGCTCGGGGTGTCCGCGCCGGAGCGGATGTAGCGTGCGAGCGCGAGGAGTGAGCTTGCGAGCCCCGCAGTCGCGAAGCGGAGACGAGTAGACATGCGGGCCCACGAGGCAGGAGCGCTGCACGGCGAGATCGGCACCCGGGGGCCGGCCTGGCTGCGTACCCCGGTCGACGTCAACGCCCTGGTGCCGCAACTGTGGCCGCGCAACGTGGCGCGCGGCCCCGGCGGCGCGGTCACCGTCGCGGGCCTGGACGTCCGCGACCTGGCCGCCGAGTACGGCACCCCGGCGTACGTGCTGGACGAGGACGACCTGCGTGAGCGCTGCCGCGAGTTCCGCGCGGCCTTCCCGGACGCGGACGTGTACTACGCCGGCAAGGCGTTCCTGTGCCGCGCCGTGGTCCGGATGATCGCCGAGGAGGGCATGTTCCTCGACGTCTGTACCGGAGGCGAGCTGGCCACCGCGCTCTCGGCGGGGATGCCTCCCGAGCGGATCGGCTTCCATGGCAACAACAAGTCGGTGGCGGAGCTGACCCGGGCGGTCGACGCCGGGGTGGGCCGGATCATCGTCGACTCGTTCACCGAGATCGACCGGCTGACCGAGCTGGCCCGTGAGCGCGGGGTACGTCCGAAGGTGCTGGTCCGGGTCACCGTCGGCGTGGAGGCGCACACCCACGAGTTCATCGCCACCGCGCACGAGGACCAGAAGTTCGGCTTCTCCCTCGCCGGCGGGGCCGCCGCGGCGGCCGCGTTCAAGATCCTCGACGAGGACGTGCTGGAGCTGCGCGGGTTGCACTCGCACATCGGCTCGCAGATCTTCGACGCCAGCGGCTTCGAGGTGTCCGCCCGCCGGGTGCTCGCCCTCCAGTCGCAGATCCGCGACGCGCGGGGCGTGGAGCTGCCCGAGCTGGACCTGGGCGGTGGTTTCGGCATCGCGTACACCACGCAGGACGACCCGGCGTCGCCGCACGACCTGGCGAAGCGGCTGCGCAAGATCGTCGACGGGGAGTGCGCGGCGGAGAACCTCGCCGTGCCGCACCTGTCCGTCGAGCCGGGCCGCGCGATCGTCGGCCCGGCCGTGTTCACGCTGTACCAGGCCGGGACCGTGAAGGACGTCGACGGCCTGCGGACCTACGTGAGCGTGGACGGGGGGATGAGCGACAACATCCGGACCGCGCTCTACGACGCCTCGTACTCGGCCACGCTGGCGAACCGCACGTCAGCCGCACAGCCGATGCTCGCCCGCGTGGTGGGAAAGCATTGTGAGTCCGGGGACATCGTGGTGAAGGATGAATTCCTGCCCGCTGACGTGCAGCCCGGAGATCTTGTCGCGGTGCCCGGCACCGGGGCGTACTGCCGGAGCATGGCGAGCAACTACAACCATGTCCCGCGGCCCCCGGTCGTCGCCGTCCGCGAAGGTCGGGCGCGGCTGATCGTCCGCCGGGAGACCGAAGACGACCTGCTGGCATTGGATGTGGGATGACCTCACCGGTTCGCTTGGCGCTGCTCGGCTGCGGCACTGTCGGCAGCGACGTGGTCCGGCTGCTGCACGAGCAGTCGGAAGACCTCGCCGCCCGGATCGGCGCCCCGCTGGAGATCGCCGGGATCGCCGTACGCCGGATCGGCCGTGACCGCGGCGACCTGCCTGTCGACCCGGCGCTGTTCACCACCGACGCGCTCGGGCTGATCAAGCGCGACGACGTGGACGTGGTGGTCGAGGTGGTCGGCGGTATCGAGCCGGCCCGCGGCTGGCTGGTCGAGGCGCTGCGCGCGGGCAAGAGCGTGGTCACCGCCAACAAGGCGCTGCTCGCCGAGGACGGCGCCGCGCTGCACGACGCCGCCGCCGAGGGCGGCGCCGACCTCTACTACGAGGCCAGCGTCGCCGGAGCCATCCCGCTGCTGCGCCCGCTGCGCGAGTCGCTGCACGGCGACCGGATCACCCGGGTCACCGGCATCGTGAACGGCACCACGAACTTCATCCTCTCCGCCATGGACTCCACCGGCGCCGGGTTCGCCGAGGCGCTGGAGGAGGCCACCGAGCTGGGGTACGCCGAGGCCGACCCGACGGCCGACGTGGAGGGCTTCGACGCCGCCGCGAAGGCCGCCATCCTCGCCTCGCTGGCGTTCCACACCCGGGTGACCGCCGCCGACGTGCACCGCGAGGGCATCACCGAGGTGACCGCCGCCGACGTGGCCAGCGCCAAGGCCATGGGCTGCACGATCAAGCTGCTCTGCATCGCGGCCCGCGGCGTCGACGCGGAGGGCCGGGAGACCGTCAACGTGCGGGTGCACCCGGCGATGATCCCGCTGACGCACCCGCTCGCGAGCGTCGGTGACGCGTTCAACGCGGTCTTCGTCGAGGCCGACGCCGCCGGGCAGCTCATGTTCTACGGCCGGGGCGCCGGTGGCGCGCCCACCGCCAGCGCGGTGCTCGGCGACGTGGTGGCGGTGGCCCGCAACCGCCTCGCCGGGGTGCACGCGGCGAGCGAGTCGGCGTACGCGGACCTGCCGGTGCGGCCGATGGGCGAGGCGCTCACCCGCTACCACATCAGCCTCGACGTGGCCGACCGGCCGGGCGTGCTGGCCGGGGTGGCGGGCGTCTTCGCCCGGCACGAGGTGTCCATCGCCACCGTCCGTCAGGGCCCGGCCGGCGGTGACGCGGAACTCGTTATCGTCACCCACGTCGCGCCCGACGCCGCGCTCGCGGCCACCGTGCGTGAGCTGCGCGGACTCGACATCGTCAGGTCGGTGACGAGTGTGCTTCGGGTGGAGGGCGGCGCGTAACCCACGCGTCCCGCCTGATGGTTAGAGCAGGGTGTGCCGGTGGCCGGGCGGGCAGGCTGGTCCACGCTGTTGGCAGGCCCCGGAGCGGGGCGACAGAGGCGAGGAGCACGACATGTGGCGGGGACTGATCGAGGCGTACCGGGATCGGCTGCCGGTCACCGAGGCGACTCCCGTCGTCACCCTGCACGAGGGCAACACGCCGCTGCTGCCGGCGCCGGTGCTCTCCGCCCGGGTCGGCGCGGACGTGTGGCTCAAGGTCGAGGGCGCCAACCCGACCGGCTCGTTCAAGGACCGCGGCATGACCGTCGCGGTCTCCAAGGCCGTCGAGGCCGGTGACAAGGCGATCATCTGCGCCTCCACCGGCAACACCAGCGCCTCCGCCGCCGCGTACGCGGCCCGCGCCGGGATCACCTGCGCGGTGCTGGTGCCGCAGGGCAAGATCGCGCTGGGCAAGCTGGCCCAGGCGCTCGTGCACGGCGCGAAGCTGCTCCAGGTGCAGGGCAACTTCGACGACTGCCTCGGGCTCGCCGGCAAGCTCGCGCAGGACTACCCGGTCGCGCTGGTCAACTCCGTCAACATCGACCGGCTGCACGGCCAGAAGACCGCCGCCTTCGAGATCGTCGAGGCGCTCGGCGACGCGCCCGACATCCACTGCCTGCCGGTCGGCAACGCCGGCAACATCACCGCGTACTGGATGGGCTACTCCGAGGACCTGCGCGACGGCAACGCCACGAAGGCCCCCCGGATGTACGGCTTCCAGGCGGCCGGCGCCGCCCCGATCGTCACCGGTCAGGTGGTGCCGGAGCCGTCGACGATCGCCACCGCCATCCGGATCGGCAACCCGGCGAGCTGGACGAAGGCCATCGACGCGCGGGACGCCTCGGACGGCCTGATCTCGGCGGTCACCGACCGGGAGATCCTGTCGGCGTACCGGCTGCTGGCCCGCGAGGTGGGCGTCTTCGTCGAGCTGGGCAGCGCGGCGAGCGTCGCCGGTCTGCTCCAGCAGGCCGAGGCCGGCCGGGTGCCGGCCGGGTCGCGGGTGGTCTGCACGGTCACCGGGCACGGCCTGAAGGACCCGGAGTGGGCCATCTCCACCGCGCCGGCGCCGGTGACCATCGCCAACGACGCGCTGGCCGCCGCCCGCTCCCTCGACCTGGTCTGAGGTCGGGTACCAGCGGCCGAAGTGTCATCGGCTGGGGCGGATGCCGGGAGTGTCGGGGCGTGCGGCAGACTCAGACACCCCCCTGCCGGACACCTCTCCAGGAGTGAGTAACGCCGATGTCGCTGCTCGCCAGATTCAGCCTCGCCAACCGGGGGCTGATCGCCCTCGTCGCGTTGGTGACCACGGCCTTCGGCCTGTTCGCCGTGCCGTCGCTGAAGCAGCAGCTCCTGCCGTCGCTGGAGTTCCCCGCCGCGTTCATCGTGGCGACGTACCCGGGCGCCGCGCCGGAGATCGTGGAATCCCAGGTCGCCGAGCCGATCGAGAACAGCCTCAAGGGCATCCCGGGCCTCGACGAGGTCACCTCGACCTCGCGCGAGGGCGCGGCGACGGTCCAGGTGCAGTACGAGTTCGGCACCGACCTGGACGACGTCGTGAACAAGATGGAGACCGCGCTCAACCGGATCGACTCCCAGCTCCCCGAGGGCGTCGACCCGCAGGTCATCGCCGGCAGCACCGACGACCTGCCCGCAGTGGTGGTCGCCGCGACCGGTGACGGCGACGAGCGGGCGCTGGCGGAGAAGCTGCGCAACGCCGTCGTACCGGAGCTGGAGGCGCTGGACGGCGTCCGCTCGGTGGACGTCACCGGCGCGCGCAACCAGGTCGTGACGATCACGCCGGACCCGGCGAAGCTGGCCGCCGCCAAGGTGGCACCGACCGCCATCGCGTCGGCGCTCAAGAGCAACGGCGTGGCCGTGCCGGCGGGTGCGCTCGCCGACGGCGACCGGTCGCTGCCGGTGCAGGTGGGCACGCCGATCCGGACCGTCGACGACCTGCGCGGCATCGTGCTGACCACGGCTCCCGCCGCCCCGGTACGCCTCGGCGACGTGGCCGCCGTGGAGCAGCAGCTCGCCCCGGCCACCTCGTTCACCCGGACCAACGGCAAGCCCAGCCTCGGCATCGCGGTGACCGCCGCGCCGGACGGCAACGCGGTGGAGATCTCGCACGAGATCCGGGACCGGTTGGACGAGCTGTCGAAGACCTCCGGCGCCGAGCTGACAGTGGTCTTCGACCAGGCCCCGTTCGTCGAGAAGTCCATCGAGAGCCTGACCACCGAGGGCCTGCTGGGCCTGGTCATGGCCGTCGTGGTGATCCTGGTGTTCCTGCTGTCGGTGCGCTCCACCGTCGTCACCGCGGTGTCCATCCCGCTGTCGGTGCTGGTCGCGCTGATCGTGCTCTGGTCCGGCGACTACTCGCTGAACCTGCTCACCCTCGGCGCGCTGACCATCGCCGTCGGCCGGGTGGTGGACGACTCCATCGTGGTGCTGGAGAACATCAAACGCCATCTGGAGTACGGGGAACCGAAGCGGGACGCGATCCTCACCGCGGTCCGCGAGGTGGCCGGCGCGGTGACCGCGTCCACGCTCACCACTGTCGCCGTGTTCGCGCCGATCGCCCTGGTGGGCGGCTTCGTCGGGCAGCTGTTCGCACCGTTCGCGATCACCGTGACGGTGGCGCTGCTCGCCTCGCTGCTGGTGTCGCTCACAGCCATCCCGGTGCTGGCGTACTGGTTCCTGCGGCCGCGCGGCGGCGCCGACGACGCCGCCGCCCGGCGGGCCGCCGAGGAGAAGGAGCTGCGCAACCCGTTGCAGCGGGCGTACCTGCCGGTGATCGACTTCGCCACCCGATCGCGCAAGACCCGCTGGGCCACTGTGGGCCTGGGGCTGCTCGTGCTGCTGGGCACGTTCGGCCTGGCGCAGAAGCTGGAGACGAACTTCCTGGACGACTCCGGCCAGGACACGCTCGCCATCCGGCAGGAGATGCCGGCCGGCACCTCGCTCGCCGGCACCGACCGGGCCGCCGCGCGGGTCGAGGAGGTGCTGCGGCGTACGCCGGGGGTGGAGACCTACCAGGTCAGCGCCGGTGGTGGGGACAACCCGTTCGCGGGCGGCGGCAGTGACCGGGCCACCTGGTCGCTGTCGCTGTCCGACGACACCGACGCCGCGGCGGTACGGCAGGACCTGCGCAAGGAGTTCGACGCGCTCGGCGCGGAGGTGGGCGAGCTGACGTTCGGCGGCGGGCAGAACGCCTCCGCCAACCAGGTCGAGGTGGTCGTGCAGGCCGCCGACCAGGAGACGCTGACCCGGGCGGCCGAGGCGGTACGGGGCGCGATGGCCGGCACGCCGGGCGTGGAGGACGTCACCAGCAGCCTGGCCACGCAGGTGCCGCGCGTCGAGGTGACTGTGGACCGGGTGGCGGCGGCCCGCGCGGGTCTCACCGAGGCGGCAGTCGGGCAGCTCGTCGCGCAGACGTACCGGGGTGCGCCGCTCGGGCAGGTGACGCTCGACGGTACGGCGCAGAGCGTGGTGCTGAGCAGCGGCGCCCGGCCGCCGCTGACCGTCGACGAGCTGCGGGCGCTGCGGGTCGGCGCGGTGCCGCTGGACGCGATCGCCGACGTCGAGCAGGTGGACGGTCCGCAGCAGGTGACCCGGATCGACGGGGAGCGCAGCGTCTCGGTCACCGGCACGGCGACCGGCTCGAACCTGGGCGCCACCACGCAGGAGCTGCAGAAGCGGCTGGACGCGCTGGACGTGCCGGGCGCCACGTACGTGATCGGCGGTGTCAGCGCCGACCAGGCGGACGCGTTCGCGGACCTCGGTCTCGCGGTGCTGGCCGCCATCGCGATCGTCTTCCTGATCATGGTGGCGACGTTCCGCAGCCTGACCCAGGCGCTGATCCTGCTGATCTCGGTGCCGTTCGCCGCGACCGGCGCGATCGGGCTGCTGCTCGTCACCGGCACGCCGTTGGGTGTGCCGGCGCTGATCGGCGTGCTCATGCTCGTCGGCATCGTGGTGACGAACGCGATCGTGCTGATGGACCTGATCAACCAGTACCGGGCCCAGGGCATGGACGTGACCGAGGCGGTGGTGGAGGGCGGCCGGCGCCGGCTGCGGCCGATCCTGATGACCGCCGTCGCCACCATCTTCGCGTTGCTGCCGATGGCGCTCGGCCTGACCGGCGAGGGCGGCTTCATCTCCAAGCCGCTGGCGGTCGTGGTGATCGGTGGCCTGCTCAGCTCGACGCTGCTGACGCTGGTGCTCGTGCCGACGCTCTACACGATGGTCGAGCACACGAAGGGCTCGTTCCGGAACCGGCGGCGGGGCGGCGCTCCCGAGCCGGTCGGGCCGCAGCCGGAGCCGGACCCGGTGCCGGTGACGGTCGGCGGCGGGGAGCGCGCCGAGGAGCGGGCCGTGGTGGCGCCGCCGCCGGCCCGCCCGTCGGGCGCGCTTGTCGACGGCACCGACCAGTTCGAGGTGCTCCGCCTGCCCAAGAGCCGCCAGTCTCCGCTGCCGCCCACCGAGTGACGGACCGGGAGGGGCCCCGCGCGGGCCCCTCCCGGCGCCTCGGCGCGCGGGACACACCGGAACCGCGTCGGACGGTACGCTCAGTGAACTGCTGCCTACTTTCGGTTCGGGGGTGCGATGGCGGGGGGTGCGGGCCGGTGGGACCGGCGTGCCGTGCTGCGCCGCTCCGCGCTGCTGCTCGGCGGGGCCGCGGTCGGCTCGTTCGCGACCGCTGAGAGCACCTGGGTGGCCGACCGGAGGCTCCCGATCGCGGGCGGGCCGGCGAGCGCCACGCTCGGCAACCGCCACCAGGAGGTCGGCACCGGCGGGCTGCAGGTCGTCTGGGGCGTCCGCACCGAGGAACCCCTGGTGGCGCTCACCTTCGACGACGGCCCCCGCCCACAGTGGACCCCGATGGTGCTCGACACGCTCGCCGAGCACCGGGTGCCGGCCACCTTCTTCCTGGTCGGTGAACGGGCCCGCGAGCACGCCGCGCTGGTCCGCGGCCGGATGGACGCCCACGAGGTCGGCAACCACAGCTGGGCGCACCGCGACCTGGCCCGGATGGACGCCGCGACGGTCTACGACGACCTGCGCCGCAGCCACGACGCGATCACGGCGGCCACCGGCTCGGCGCCCCGGCTGCTGCGCCCGCCGTGGGGCCACCTCGGTGGGTCGGTGCTGTACGCGTCGGCCCGGCTGGGCTACCGCCTGGTGCTCTGGACGCTCCAGATGGTCGAGAGCGAGTTCCCGCACGACCCGGCCGGCCACGCCCGGCGCATCGTCGCCGACGTACGCCCCGGCACGATCCTGCTCGGCCACGACGTCGGCACCGACACCCGGCTCGTCGCGCTCCGCGGCCTGCCCGACATGATCAACGGTCTGCGGGCCCGGGGATACACCTTCGTCACGGTCTCCGACCTGCTGCGCCGCGCTGCCGCGACAGGGGCGGCCCGGTAGGGTGCCCGCGTGTCACCCACCCTGTCGGTCCTCGTCCGCAACCGCGACTTCCGCCATCTGTTCCTCGCCGAGCTGGTCGTCTTCGGCGCGGACTGGTTCGTCATGGTGCCGCTGCTGGTGCTGCTGCCCGACCTGACCGGCAGCGGGGTCTGGGGCGCGCTGGTGCTGGCGGTGGACACCGGCACGACCGCGTTGCTGCTCCCGTACGCCGGAACGATCGCCGACCGGTTCGACCGCCGCAAGGTGATGATGGTGGCCAACGTGGGCGCGCTGGCCGGGGTGCTGCTGCTGCTCGGCGTGCGCAACGCCGGTACGGCCTGGCTGGCGCTGGCGGCGATCGCGCTGGTGGCCGTGGCGAAGGCGTTCTACTCGCCGGCCGCCCAGGCCGCGCTTCCGAACGTGGTCGACCCGGAGGACCTGGCCGCGGGCAACGCGGTGGCCGGTTCGGCGTGGGGCACGATGACAGTGGTCGGCGCCTCGCTCGGCGGGATCCTGAGCGCCGTCGCCGGCCCGTACGCCAGCTTCTGGGTCGCCGCCGTCGGCCTGGTCGCCGCCGCGGGCCTGGCCGCGCTGATCCGCCGGCCGTTGCAGGCGCCGCGCGACCCGGCGGCGACGGCGCCGCGCACGTGGGCGGCGATCCGGGAGGCGCTGCGCTACATCGCCCACCGCCCGCGCGTGCTGGCGCTGGTGACGGTCAAGTCGGCGGTCGGCCTGGGCAACGGCGTGCTGACCGTCTTCCCGCTGCTCGCCGGGGTGTACGGGGTCGGCGCGGTCGGCGCCGGTCTGCTCTTCGCCGCCCGCGGCGCCGGGGCGCTGGTCGGCCCGATCATGATGCGCCGGGTGCTGAGCAACCGGGCCTGGCTGCTCACCGGCCTGGCGATGTCCATGTCGTTGTACGGCCTGGCCTACCTGGGCGCGTCGGTGGTGACCTGGTTCCCGCTGGTGCTGGTCCTGGTGTTCCTGGCCCACCTGGGCGGCGGCAGCAACTGGGTGCTGTCCAACTACGCGTTGCAGGGCGAGGTGCCGGATCGGCTCCGGGGAAGGGTCTTCGCCACCGACATGATGCTGGCGACGCTCGCCATCGCGGTGAGCCAGCTGGTGGTGGCGCTCGTGGTGGACCGGGTGGACGAGCGCACCGTGCTGGCCGGCTGCGGCCTGGTCACCGTCGTGTACGCGATCGGCTGGCGGTTCGCCACCCGGCGGCTCTCGCTCACCGACCCGGTCGACACGCCGACCCCCGAGCGCACCGGCTGACACGCCGGTCCCACGGTCCGGGCGGTCCGGCCGGGCTGTCGGGGTGACGTCCTAGCATGAGCCGGTGCCGACCACATTCACCACCGGCCCGGTGCGGGTCCGGGTGCCCGCGACCAGCGCCAACCTGGGCCCCGGCTTCGACGCGCTCGGGCTGGCCCTGGGCCGCCACGACGACGTCACGGCCGAGGTGACAGACGGCGGCGTCCGGGTGTCGGTCACCGGCGAGGGCGCCGGCGAGCTTCCGTCGGACGAGCGGCATCTGATCGTCACCGCGATGCGGGCCACCTTCGACGCGCTCGGCGCGCAGCCGGCCGGTCTGGCGCTGGAGTGCGTCAACCGCATCCCGCAGGCCCGGGGTCTCGGCTCGTCGTCGGCGGCGATCGTGGCCGGGGTGCTGGCGGCCCGCGCGCTGGTCGCAGGCGGCGAGCGGCGGATGGACGACGACGCCGCGCTGCGCCTGGCGGCCGAGCTGGAGGGGCATCCGGACAACGTCGCGCCCTGCCTGCTCGGCGGCTTCACCATCGCCTGGACCGAACCGGGTGGCGCGCGGGCGGTCTCGTTGCCGGTGGCGCCGGCCGTGCGCCCGACCGTCTTCGTGCCCGCCGAGCGGGGTCTGACCTCGGTGGCCCGGGCGGCGCTGCCGGCCACCGTGCCGCACGCCGACGCGGCGTCGAACGCGGGCCGGGCGGCCCTGCTGGTGCACGCGCTGACCGTCGATCCCGCACTGCTGCTGCCGGCCACCGTCGACCGGCTGCACCAGGAGCAGCGGGCGCCGGGGATGCCGGCCACGGCGGCGCTCGTCGCTGAGCTGCGTGCGGCGGGTGTGGCGGCTGTGGTCAGTGGGGCGGGGCCGACCGTGTTGGCGCTCTCCGAGGTCCCGGCGGGATTCCGGCTGGGAACAGACTGGCGCCGGTGGGAGTTGCCGATAGATGTCAGCGGTGCCCGGGTCATCCGGGGTAGACTTTGACACGCCGAGCGGGGCCCTGTTGCCGCAGGTCGGACGAGGCGATTACGCTCTAGACCTAGCACAGCCGCGAAGCATGCGATCTTCCTGCGGTTCGGCGCACCCCCGAAGCTCTCGGCGGTAGCCCGTCACCCCTGCTCAAGGCCCACGCCGCACCGCAGTTTCCACAGGTCGCCGCAGACGGCGAGACCTGCTCACCGATGGTGGTGAGTCGGGAAACCACCGGCTGCTGTGTCACAGACTCCCGCGACGCGTCCATGCGAGGCGGGTGCACCGAGGCCGCCCGGCCACCTGGTTCCACGACTCCGGGCAGCCCGGCCTATCGAGGGAAGGAATCCATTGAGCGACACCACCGACGTGACGTCGGATGTTTCCAACGTCGCTGGCGATGCCACCACCGCCGCCCCCACGCGCCGCCGGCGGAGCGGCACCGGTCTGTCGGCGATGCTGCTGCCGGAGCTGCAGAGCCTGGCCGCGTCGCTCGGCATCTCTGGTACCGCTCGCATGCGCAAGGGCGAGCTGATCAGTGCCATCACCGAGCGGCAGCAGGGCGGCGCGGCCGGAACCCCTCGACCACGAGCCGAGGTGGCGGCGGCTGCTGCTCCCGCCCGTGAGGAGGTGCACGCGGAGGTCCGTGAGGAGCGGGCCGAGGCACGCCCCGCCGAGCAGGCGCCGGCCGCCGAGGTGACCGAGGGTCGTACCCGCGGTCGCCGCAGCCGGGCCGCCGCCGCGACCACCGAGGCCCGACCGGCCGAGGCGCCGGCGACCGAGGCGCGGCCGGCCGAGACGACGCGCGCCGAGGAGGTGCCCGCCGAGACCGGCGAGCGCGCCGAGCGTGGCGGTGACCGGGCCGAGCGCGGTGAGCGCAACGAGGGCCGGGGCCGTGAGCGTGGCGGTGACCGGGCCGAGCGTGGCGGCGACCGGGCCGAGCGTGGCGGCGAGCGGGCCGAGCGCGGCGAGCGCAACGACCGGGGTGACCGCAACGACCGTGGTGACCGGGCCGAGCGTGGCGAGCGGGCCGAGCGTGGTGACCGCAACGAGCGGGGCGACCGGGGCGAGCGCGCCGAGCGCAACGACCGGAACGAGCGCGGCGACCGCAACGACCGCAACGACCGGGGTGACCGTAACGACCGTGGTCAGCGCGCCGAGCGGGACAACGACGGCGACGACGACGGCGAGGGCGGCGGCCGGCGGGGCCGGCGCAGCCGGTTCCGGGACCGTCGTCGCGGCCGCGGCGAGCGGGGCGAGGGCGACAGCGGTGGCGGCCGCGAGCCGCAGGTCGGCGAGGACGACGTGCTCGTCCCGGTCGCCGGCATCATCGACGTGCTCGACAACTACGCCTTCGTCCGGACCACCGGCTACCTGGCCGGCCCGAACGACGTGTACGTCTCGATGTCCCAGATCAAGAAGTACGGCCTGCGCCGCGGTGACGCGATCACCGGCGCCGTGCGGGCCGCACGGGACGGCGAGCAGCGGCGCGACAAGTACAACCCGCTGGTCCGGCTGGACACCATCAACGGGATGGAGCCGGACGAGGCGAAGCGCCGGCCGGAGTTCTACAAGCTCACGCCGCTCTACCCGCAGGAGCGCCTGCGGCTGGAGACCGAGCCGCACATCCTCACCACCCGGGTGATCGACCTGGTCATGCCGATCGGCAAGGGCCAGCGGGCGCTCATCGTGTCGCCGCCGAAGGCCGGTAAGACGATGGTGCTGCAGGCGATCGCGAACGCGATCACCCGCAACAACCCGGAGTGCCACCTGATGGTGGTGCTCGTCGACGAGCGGCCCGAAGAGGTCACCGACATGCAGCGGTCGGTGAAGGGCGAGGTCATCGCGGCCACGTTCGACCGTCCGCCGCAGGACCACACCACCGTGGCGGAGCTGGCGATCGAGCGGGCGAAGCGCCTGGTCGAGCTGGGCCACGACGTGGTCGTGCTGCTCGACTCGGTGACCCGGCTCGGGCGGTCGTACAACCTGGCGGCGCCGGCCAGCGGCCGGATCATGTCGGGTGGTATCGACTCCACCGCGCTCTACCCGCCCAAGCGCTTCCTCGGCGCGGCGCGCAACATCGAGAACGGCGGTTCGCTGACCATTCTCGCCACCGCGCTTGTGGAGACCGGGTCCATGGCGGACACGGTCATCTTCGAGGAGTTCAAGGGCACGGGTAACGCCGAGCTGAAGCTGGACCGGAAGATCGCCGACAAGCGGGTCTTCCCGGCGATCGACATCAACCCCTCCGGCACCCGCAAGGAGGAGGTCCTGCTCGCGCCGGAGGAGCTGGCGATCATCCACAAGCTCCGCAAGGTGCTGCACTCGCTGGACTCGCAGGCGGCGCTCGACCTCCTGCTGGACCGGCTCAAGCAGTCCCGCACCAACATCGAGTTCCTGATGCAGATCGCGAAGTCCACTCCGGGCGAGTGAGCTGACGGTTCCGACGAACGAGGGGCACGGCCGCATCGGCCGTGCCCCTCGTCGCGTACCGGTGCAGGTCGTGAAGTTTTTCTACGGTTAAGCCGCTAGGTATTGAAACTTCTGTTCACCGTCGGGTTGACTGTCGTCCATGCGAACCCGCAGTCGACCCGCCCGCCTCGCCGGCGTCCTGCTGCTGACGCCGTTGCTGACCCTCACCGCGCCGCCACCGTCCGCCGCGACTGCCGCGCCGTCGGCCGTCGCGCCGCCGGGCGCCACCGCCGCCGAGGACGCGCCACGCGCCTCCTCCCGCCCAGACTCCGCCGTCGCGCTCGCCGGTGTGGAACCGGCCGGCGGGCTGGAGACCGCCAAGACCACCCGGCCGGTCGCGCCCGGCCTCGACCTGACCTCCTTCGACAGGTACGACGCGGCCGGCTGGCTGCGCGCCGACGCCCTCACCGCGGACCTGGCCGGCGGGCTCACCGTCGACTACGTGAACTCCGGTGAGGTCACCAAGGACGAGCCGCTGCGCGCCGCGGTGGATCGCTCCCGTGCCGTCGCGGCCGTGAACGGCGACTTCTTCGACATCAACAACTCCGGTGCCGCCCAGGGCGTCGGCGTCCGCTCCGGCGAACTGGTGCAGTCCCCAGTCGCCGGGCACCCCAACGCCGTCGGGATCAGCGCCCAGGGCATCGGCCGGGTCGTCGAGGTCGGCTTCGAGGGCACCGCGACGCTGCCCGCCGGGCCGGTGCCGCTCACCCAGTTCAACAACATGGTGCAGCGCGACGGCGTGGGCGTGTTCACGCCGCTCTGGGGGTCGTACACCCGCAAGCGGGCCGTGGAGGGCGCGACCCGGACGGTCGAGGTGACGGTGACCGGCGGCCGGGTGGCGAGCGTCGCCACCACGGCGGGCGAGGGGCCGATCCCGGCCGGCACCACCGTGCTGCTCGGCCGCGAGGCCGGCGCCGACGCGCTCGCCGTGCTGCGTCCCGGCGACGCGGTGGACCTGACCTGGCGGCCGCGGGCCTCCGACGGCGGTGACCTGCGCGCCGCCGTGGGTGGCGGCAACGTGCTGGTCCGCGACGGCGTGGTGCAGAGCATCGCCGACGCGTCGCTGGCCCCGCGCACCGCCGTCGGCTTCTCCGCCGACGGCCGCAAGATGATCATGCTGACGGTGGACGGCCGCCAGGTGGACAGCCGCGGCGTCACCCAGACCGAGATGGGCCGCATGATGGCCGAGCTGGGCGCCGCGAACGCGCTCAACCTCGACGGCGGCGGCTCCTCCACGCTGCTCGCCCGGGAGCCGGGCGCGGCCACGGTCCAGGTGGAGAACAGCCCGTCCGACGGCAGCGAGCGGCCGGTACCGAACGGGCTCGCCGTCTACGCGCCGAAGGGCAGCGGCCGGCTCACCGGCTACTGGCTGGAGACCGCCAGCGACCCGACCGCCGCACCCGGCGTCGCGCCGGTGCGCGGCGGCCGGCCGGACCGGGTCTTCCCCGGCCTCACCCGCCGGCTCACCGCCGCCGGATACGACGAGACGTACGGCCCGGCCGCCGGCGAGCCACGCTGGCACGCCACCCACGGACGAGTCGACGGCGACGGCGTGTTCCGGGCCGCCGTCCCCGGCCACAGCACCGTCACGGCCGCCCGCGGCCGGGCCCGGGGCACCATCGAGCTGACGGTGCTCGGCCCGCTGCAGCGGATCGACGGCACCGTCGACCGGGTCGGCCTGGACCGGGCCGGCGACAGCGGCCTGTTCGGCGTGGTCGGCTACGACGCCGAGGGCAACACCGCGCCGATCGAGCCGGCCGACCTGACGCTGGAGTACGACAGCGACCTGCTCTCCGTCACCCCCACCGCCGACGGCAACCTGGCCGTCAAGGCGCTCGCCGCGACCGGCTCGGCGCTGGTCACCGCGCGGGTCGGCAACCGCACCACGGTCCTGCCGGTGACCGTCGGGCTGACCGACGTGCCGGTGGCCGGGTTCGACGACGCGGCGTCCTGGAAGTTCAGCCAGGCCCGCGCCTCCGGGTCGGTCGCACCGGCCGAGGGGCACACCGGGGGCGGGCTGCGGATGTCGTACGACTTCAGCCAGTCCACCGGCACCCGGGCCGCGTACGCCGACCCGCCCGCCTGGATCGACGTCCCCGGCCAGCCGCAGGCGTTCGGTATGTGGATCAAGGCGAACGGCACCGGCGAGTGGCCCAGCCTGCACCTGCACGACGCGCAGGACACCCAGTTCGTGCTGCGCGGCCCGTACCTGGACTGGACCGGCTGGAAGTACGTCGAGTTCGCCGTACCGCCGGGCGTGCAGTACCCGGTGCGGGTGCGCCGGTTCTACGTGGCCGAGACCGACCCGGCCAAGCAGTACCGCAGCGAGGTGGTGATCGACGACCTGGTGGCCCGGGTGCCGCCGGACGTGCAGGCGCCGCCGGAGCCGAACCGCACCGACCGGGTGGTGCTGCGCGACGGCACTGTGGACGGGGCGCCCTGGCGCTTCGCGGTGCTCTCCGACGCCCAGTTCGTCGCCGCGAACCCGGACAGCGACCTGGTCGCCCAGGCCCGCCGTACGCTGCGCGAGGTCCGCGCCGCCCGGCCGGACTTCCTGATCATCAACGGCGACTTCGTGGACACCGCCTACCCGGCCGACTTCGCCCTGGCCAAGCGCATCCTGGACGAGGAACTGGGCGGCGAGGTGCCGTACCACTACGTGCCCGGCAACCACGAGATCATGGGCGCGCCGATCGACAACTTCCGGAGCGTCTTCGGGGACACCTCGCGCGTCTTCGACCACCGGGGCACCCGGTTCCTCACGCTGAGCACCGCCACCGGTTCGCTGCGGGGCGGCGGGTTCGACCAGGTGGAGCTGCTGCGCCGGACGCTCGACCAGGCCGCCGCCGACCGCTCGGTGGGCTCGGTGGCGGTGTTCTTCCACCACCCGCCGCGCGATCCGAGCCCGGCCAAGGCCAGCCAGCTCGGCGACCGCAAGGAGGCGGCACTGGTCGAGCAGTGGCTGGCCGACTTCCAGCACCGCACCGGCAAGGGCGCGGTCATGGTCAACGGCCACGTCGGCACGTTCCACGCCGACCGGGTGGACGGCGTGCCGTACGTGATCAACGGCAACTCGGGCAAGGACCCGTCCACCCCGGCGGCGCTCGGCGGGTTCACCGGCTGGACCGAGTTCGGGGTGGACCCGGTGACGCCGGGGGAGGCCGAGCGGGCCCGCCGTGACCCGCTGGCCGAGGGGCCGCGGTGGGTGAGCGCGGAGATGCACGCCCACGTCGACCGGCTCGCGGTGACCGCCCCCGCGCAGGTGTCCCGGCGTACGCCGGCCGACGTCACGGCCACGCTCACCCAGCCCAGCGGCCGGCAGGTGCCGGTGGCCGCGCCGGTCAGCGCCGACTGGTCCGGTTCGCCGAACCTGCACATCGGCGGTGCGGCGGGCGTACGCCCCTGGCACGCCGCCCGCTTCGACCCAGTTACCGGCAAGCTGACCGCCCTGCGCCCCGGCGCCCAGGTCCAGCTGACGGTCACGGTGAACGGAGTGAAGGCCGAGGCTCAGGTGACCACGACCCGGTAACCCAACCCCCGGGCCCCGCCCCGGTGATCATGAAGTTGGCCCGGACAAAAGCGACAGGAAACGCCGCTAACTTCATGATCGTCGGGGGCGGGCCGGGGGCGGGCCGGGCCCGGGTGGGAGTGGGTGGGGTGGGGGTGGGAATGCTGACGGGTGGGCCGGCGTTGGAGGTGGCGGACCTCCTGTGCCGGGTGGAAGACGCCCGTGGCAGACTGGTCAATCGGCCACCGGTTCCGGTTCACGCCCGAGCCCGTCGTGACGACGGGGAGCACCGACGGCGACCCGGCGACCACCGACGAAAGGACCGAGGCGACATGAAGCCCAACATCCACCCGGAGTACGCGACCACCGAGGTCCGCTGCTCCTGCGGCAACTCCTTCACGACCCGCAGCACCGCCAAGGGCGGCGCCATCAGCGTCGAGACCTGCAGCGCCTGCCACCCGTTCTACACCGGTAAGCAGCGCGTGCTGGACACCGCCGGCCGGGTCGCGAAGTTCCAGCAGAAGTACGCCAAGGTTCAGGCCAAGAAGGCCAAGTAGCTCCGTCGACGACGCCCGTGTCCGGCTCCTGCCGGGCACGGGCGTTCGTCCGTTTCCGCCGGTTCTTGCGTGAAGGAGCACCCGCAGCATGAGCAGTGAGCGCCTGGCCGCCCTCCTCGACGAGTACGCCGAGCTGGAGAAGCGGCTGGCCGACCCGGCCATCCACGCCGACCAGGGCGCCGCCCGGCGGGTGGGCCGGCGCTACGCCGAGCTGGTCCCGCTGCACAAGGCGGCCGGCGAGCTGGAGCAGGCCCGCGCCGACCTGGCCGCCGCCCGCGAGCTGGCTGCCGAGGACCCGACGTTCACCGGCGAGGCGGACACCATCGCCGCCTCCCTGCCGGCGCTCGAGGAACGGCTCGCCGAACTGCTCATCCCGCGCGACCCGCACGACGCCAAGGACGTGATCGTCGAGATCAAGGCCGGCGAGGGCGGCGAGGAGTCCGCGCTGTTCGCCGGTGACCTGCTGCGGATGTACACCAGGTACGCCGAGCGGCACGGCTGGGTCACCGAGGTGATCGACGCGCAGGACTCCGACCTGGGCGGCGTCAAGGACGTCTCACTGGCGATCAAGAGCAAGGGCGTACCGGAGGGCGGCAACGGCGTCTGGTCCCGGCTCAAGTGGGAGGGCGGCGTGCACCGGGTGCAGCGCGTCCCGGTCACCGAGTCGCAGGGCCGCATCCACACCAGCGCCGCCGGTGTGCTGGTGCTGCCGGAGGCGGAGGACGTCGACGTCACCATCGACCCGAACGAGCTGCGCATCGACGTGTTCCGCTCCTCCGGGCCCGGTGGGCAGTCGGTGAACACCACCGACTCGGCGGTCCGGATCACCCACGTGCCGACCGGCATCGTGGTCTCCTGCCAGAACGAGAAGTCGCAGCTGCAGAACCGGGAGCAGGCCATGCGCATCCTGCGCGCCCGGCTGCTCGCCGCCGCCCAGGAGCAGGCGGACGCGGCGGCGTCGGACGCCCGCAAGGCGCAGGTCCGCACGGTGGACCGGTCCGAGCGGATCCGCACCTACAACTTCCCGCAGAACCGGATCACCGACCACCGCATCGGCTACACCGCGTACAACCTCGACCTGGCGCTGGCCGGCGAGCTGGACGGGGTGCTCGACGCGCTGACCGAGGCGGACCGCGCGGCCCGGCTGGCCGGCGAGACCGAACTGTCCCGCCGCTGACCGCTTGGGGTGTTAAGCGGGGGCCCCTCCTCTACCGGAGGCGTTAACAGGGGGGCCCTTCCTTACCGCTCAGCTCGCCCGCAACCGCGCCTTGGCGCGCAGCATCTCCCGGTCGGCCAGCTCGAACGCGGTGCCCAGCGCCTCCCGGACACTCACCGTGGTGCTGCCGTCCACCTCGGCGAAGCCGATCGTCACCCCGACCGGCGTGCCCGGCACCAGGGACTCCCAGTCCTCGGTGCGGACCGCCGCCTCGATCCGGCGGGCCACCTCGACCGCCTCCGGCATGCCGGTGTCGGGCAGCACCACGACGAACTCGTCGCCGCCGTAGCGGGCCACGAAGTCGCCGCGCCGCATCACCCGGTTGATCACCCCGGCGACCCGTTGCAGCACCAGGTCGCCGGAGTGGTGGCCGTGGCGGGTGTTCACCGCCTTGAACCCGTCGAGGTCGCAGACGCCGATCACCACCCGCTCGCCCCGGGACACCACGGCGCCCAGGTAGCGCTCCAGCCGGCGCCGGTTGGGCAGGCCGGTGAGCGGGTCGGTGAGCGCCTCGCCCTCGTACCGGGCCGCCTCGCGGCGCATCTCCTCGTGGTCGATCCGGGCGGCGATGCCGTCGATGTAGACGTCCCGCAGCCGGTCGCTGCGCCGCGCCGCCAGCCGGAACGCGTGCCGGTCGGCCCGGTGCGCGCCCGCGTGGTCGCCGGCCCGGGCCAGCGCGATGCTGCGCAGCCGGGGCGGCTCGGCCGCGCCGAGCGTCTCGTCGGAGACCCGCAGCGCGTCCAGCCGGGTGACCGCCTCGATCGGTCGTCCGGCCGCCACCGCCAGGCAGACCTGGCCTAGCTGGCGCAGGTCGCGGGCGCGTGCGCTGTCCCCGCCGTGGCCGAGCAGCCGGTTCGGGTCGGCGTCCCCGGCGGACTCCACCCGGTCGCCGAGCGCGGCCCGGCGGGCGGCGGCGTAGCCGTACGCGGCGAGGCTGCTCGGGCGCAGGTTGCCGGCCCGTCCGCCGCGCAGGAACCGGGCCAGGTCACCGGCGACGTCGCGCAGTACGCGCAGGCAGCCGTCGCTGTCGCCGTTGTGGTCGAGCGCTACCGCGTTGCGCAGCCGGATGCCGGGCGCGGCGAACGTCTCCTCGGGGATGCCGACGCTGAGCCCGACCTCCCGGGCCCGCTCGATCGCGCCGAGCGCGTGACCGTGGAAGCTCAGGTACGAGTACGCCATCGCGAGGTCGTGCCAGCCCCAGGCGGTGTCCCGGTCGGGGGTGTCGTCGGCGCCGAGCGCGCGGGCGGCCCGGACCAGGTGCATCACGCACCTGTCCAGCGCGCCCTGGTGGTGGGCGGCGAGCGCGGCCAGCGCGTTGAGGTGCCCGTGCAGGTAGGGCTCGGCCAGGTCCCGTACGGCGGCGGAGGCGTCCTCGACGGCCCGGGTGAACTCGGCGGTCCGGCCGAGATTGATCAGCGCGGACAGCCGTTGCACGAGCGCGTCGGCGCGGGCGTACGGGTCGTCCGTGGTGCGGATGACGCGGTCGAGCAGGGCGCACGCCTCCGCGGACCGGCTGGCCTCCTGGAGTGACCGAGCGCGTCGGAGAGCGTCAACCTGGTCCTCGACCTGGTCGAGCCAGCCCACTCGCGACCTCCCTGCGGTGTGCGCCCGGACGCACCCGCTCGTGAGGTGAGCCGCGACGCCTCATGATTATTGCGTGACCGCACTCCCGCAACACCCGTCCGAAGGGACAGAACGCGAACGCCCCTCGCTGGTGATCAACCGGGTGGCGCGCGCGCTCGCCGCGGCGGGCGTCGAGGCGCCCCGCGCCGAGGCCGAGCAACTCGCCGCGTACGTCCTTGACGTGCCGCGCGGCCGGCTGGCGCTCGCCGACGGTTTCACCCCGGCGCAGCGCGACCGCCTCGACGAGCTGGTCGGGCGGCGGGTGACCCGCGAGCCGTTGCAGCACCTGCTCGGCTCGGCCGGTTTCCGCCATCTGGAACTGGCGGTCGGGCCGGGCGTATTCGTGCCTCGGCCGGAGACCGAACTGCTGGCCGGCTGGGGGATCGAGCGGGCCCGGGAGCACGCCGCGCCGCTCGTGGTGGACCTGTGCAGTGGTTCCGGCGCGATCGCCCTCGCGGTCGCGCATGAGGTGCCCGCGGCGCGGGTGGTGGCGGTGGAGCGGTCCCCGGCCGCGCTGGCGTGGCTGCGGCGCAACGCGGCGGACCGGGCCGCCGCCGGGGACCGGCCGGTCGAGGTGGTGGCCGCCGACGTGACCGATCCGGACCTGCTGGCCGGCCTGGCCGGGCGGGTCGACGTGCTGCTGTGCAACCCGCCGTACGTGCCGAGGTCGGTGGCGGTGCCGCCGGAGGTGGCCGGGCACGACCCGGACGAGGCGGTGTTCGGCGGCGCGGACGGGCTGGACGTGATCCGGCCGGTGGTCGGCCGGGCCGCCGCGTTGCTGCGCCCGGGCGGCGCGATCGGCATCGAGCACGACGACACGCACGCGGCGGCGGTGCCCGCGCTGCTGCGCGGCGACGGCCGCTACGACCGGGTCGAGGAGCACCGGGACCTCGCCGGGCGGCCGCGCTGGGCGAGCGCGTCCCGGCGGGCGGACGGCACCCACGCCGAGCCCGCCCGGGCGTGGCAGACTGACTCCTCGTGATGCTCTACGACTGTCGGTCGCCCGCCGACCGGGACCGCGGCATCGCCGCTGCCATCGAGGCGGTCAAGAACGGGGAACTCGTCGTCCTGCCGACCGACACGGTCTACGGCATCGGGGCGGACGCCTTCACCCCGTACGCGGTGAAGGCCCTGGCGGACACGAAGGGTGCCGCCCGGCAGGCGCCCCCGGTGCTCATCGGTTCCCGGCACACGCTCGACGGCCTGGTCTTCTCGCTGCCCGGCGCGGCCCGCGACCTGGTCGAGGCGTTCTGGCCCGGTGCGCTGACCATCGTGGTGGAGCACTCGCCGAGCCTGGCCTGGGACCTGGGCGACTCCAGCGGCACGGTGGCGGTGCGGATGCCGCTGCACCCGGTGGCGCTGGAGGTGCTGCGGGAGACCGGGCCGATGGCGGTCGCCTCGGCCAACAAGATCGGCCAGCCCGCCGCGCTCACCGCCGAGGAGGCGCGTGACCAGCTCGGCTACGGCGTCCGGGCGTACCTGGAGGCCGGGCCGGCGGTGGACCCGGTGCCGAGCACCATCGTCGACCTGACCGGCGACGTGCCGCGGGTGCTGCGCGAGGGCGCGGTGACGCTGGCGAAGCTGCGCGAGGTCGTGCCCGACATCCTCGACGAGCGGGGGGTCTGAGTGCCGCCCTTCACCGTCCTGCACGTCTGCATGGGCAACATCTGCCGGTCGCCGATGGCCGAGCGGCTGCTGCTGCTCGCGGTCCGGGAGCGGCTGGCCCGCCTCGACGTCGACCCGGCCGGGTCGGATGCGCTCGTGCACAGCCACAGCGCCGGCACCGGCGGCTGGCACGCGGGGGAGGAGATGAACCCGCCCGCCGCGCGGCAGGTGATCTCGCGCGGCGGTGACACCGAGGGGTTCGCCGCCCGGCGGCTGCGCTCCGACCTGATCGACGCCGCCGACCTGGTGCTCACCGCCACCGCCGACCAGCAGGAGTACGTGGTGGCGCTGCGGCCGGACGCCGCCGCGCGCACGTTCGTCCTCGGTGAGTTCGGCCGCCTGCTCGGCGCGCTGGACCGGTCCGCCCTGCCGCCGGCCGAGCCGACGCCGGACGCCGTGTACGCGCGCGGCACCGCGCTCGTCGCGGCCGTCGACGCGGCGCGGCAGAACGCCTCCGCGCTGCCCACAGACGACCTGGACGACCCGTGGGGCCGGGGCGACCAGTGCTTCAGCCGGGTCGCGGACGAGATCGAGGAGACCGTGCAGCCGCTGGCTGCCGTCCTGCTCCCCTGATCGCGGTTCATCCTTCCTCGCGAACTTCCTGCGCATTTCGCGGAAGATGGCGGCGAAAGCGGCCATTCCGGTCATTCTGAACGGGTCCGTACGGCCGGCTCCTGCGGGGAGAGCTGATGAACCGGGCCTATCTCGACAAGCTGTTCACCGTTGTGCTCGCCGGCGTGCTCGCCGGACTGGCCCTGGCCGCAGCCGCGCTGCCGGCCGCGCTGGTCTTCGGGCTGGGCGTGAAGAACCTGATGCCGTACACCGCGTTGCCGGAGGCGCTCAAGACGCCACAGCCGGCACAGCGGTCCAACCTGTACGCGAACGACGGGCGGACGCTCATCACCTCGTTCTACGTCGAGGACCGGGTGGACGTGCCGGTCGGCGAGGTGGCGCCGGTGATGCGCGACGCCATCGTGGCCGCCGAGGACGTGCGCTTCTACGAGCACCACGGCGTCGACGTGCGCGGCGTGGCGCGGGCGTTCACGGCCAACCGCCGCGAGGGCACCCGCCAGGGTGCCTCCACGCTGACCATGCAGTACGTGCGCAACGCGCTCGCCGGTGACACCCGGCTGACCGAGGAGCAGCGCGCCGCCGCCACCGAGATCACCGTCGGGCGCAAGATCCGCGAGATGCGGTACGCGCTGACGCTGGAACGGCAGGTCGGCAAGGACGAGATCCTGGGGCGCTACCTGAACATCGCGTACTTCGGCGCCGGTGCGTACGGCATCGCCGCCGCAAGTAAGCGCTACTTCTCCACCACCCCGGAGCGGCTCACGCTGGCCCAGGCCGCGCTGCTCGCCGGGCTGGTCCGGTCCCCGGCCGACGACCCGATCAACGGGGAGGCCGACTCGGCGCTGCAACGCCGGGCGTACGTGCTGGACCGGATGGTGGAGACCGGCCGGGTGAGCGCGCCGGACGCCGAGGCGGCGAAGGCCACCGAGCTGGCCCTCAAACCCAACACCACGCCGAACGACTGCGCGGCGGTGCCCGCCGACCACAACGACTGGGGCTTCTTCTGCGACTGGTTCACCCAGTGGTGGAACGCCCAGCCGGCGTTCGGCGAGAACGTGGACGAGCGGCAGCGGACGCTGCGCCGGGGCGGCTGGAAGATCGTGTCCTCGCTCGACCCGGACGTGCAGGCCAAGGCCAGCGAGCAGGTGCGGGCTATCTACCCGGAGACGATCGCGCGGGCGGCGCCGACCGCCGTGGTGCAGCCGGGCACCGGCCGGGTGCTGGCGATGGCGGTGAACCGCACCTACGGCACGGCCGCGAACCCGGACGGGCAGCAGAACTACCCGAACACGGTCAACCAGCTGGTGGCCGGCGGTGGCGGCATCACCGGCTACCAGGCGGGCTCGACGTTCAAGCTGTTCGCGCTGCTGGCCGCGCTGGAGTCGGGTCTGCCGCTGGACACCGAGTTCGACGCGCCGCGCGTCTACGTGACGCAGTACCCGGTCGGCGCCGGCCCGGCGAGCTGCGGCGGCCGGTGGTGCCCGGCGAACGCCAACACGTACTGGATGGACGGCGACCGGGACATGTGGGACGCGTTCGGCCGGTCGGTGAACACGTACTTCGCGTGGCTGACCGAGCGGGTCGGCGCGGACCGGGTGGTCGAGATGGCCCAGCGGCTGGGCATCGTGTTCCGCGCCCCGGCCGACGCCAAGATGGCCCGGGAGGGTGCCAAGAGCTGGGGACCGTTCACGCTCGGCGTCTCCGCCACCACGCCGCTGGACCTGGCCGGCGCGTACGCCGCGGTGGCCGCCGAGGGCACCTGGTGCCGGCCCACGCCGGTCACCTCGATCACCGACCCCGGCGGCCGGACGGTGCCGGCCGGGAACACCGACTGCCGGCAGGTGCTCGACACCGAGGTCGCCCGCGCGGCGGCGGATGCCAGCCGCTGCCCGGTCGGCGACCAGTCGATGTACCGGCGCTGTGACGGCGGCACCGCCGAGGAACTGGCCCCTGGCCTGCGCCGGCCGGTGGCGGGCAAGACCGGCAGCTCGGAGCGGAACGCCACCGAGACGGTCGTCGCGTTCACCCCGCAGTTGTCGGTGGCGACGATCGCCGCGAACCCGGACGACCCCCGGGACGCGGTCGGCGGCGGCGTGCAGAAGCGGCAGATCGCCGCCGTGGGCCGCATTCTCGCGTGGTCGCTGCGCGACGAGCCGGTACGCGACTTCGTCCCGCCCGGCCAGGCGGTGGCCTTCGAGCACACCAGCCCCCGAACCGGCAACTGACCACCCCACCCCACCCCACCCCACCCCGTCCCCGTCCCCGTCCCGCGCGATCTTGCACTTACCGCCCCGGCAAGAGGTGCATAACGGGCGCACCCAGGGTCGCAAGTGCAAGATCGCGGGAGCGGGGACGGCGGGGGAGGGCGGGGGAGGGCGGTCAGCCCGGGTGTTCGGCGCCCCGGGCGATGTTGCGGGCCATGCCGCCGAAGACGACGGCGTGGAACGGGGCCACCGAGGCCCAGTAGAGGTGGCCGGGCAGGCCGCGCGGGAGGAACACGGCACGCTGGACGTACCTGCTGCGGCCGTCCCCGTCCGGCTCGGCGCGCATCTCCAGCCAGGCCCGCCCGGGCAGCCGCATCTCGGCGCGCAGCCGCAGCAGCTCACCCGGGACGATCTCCTCGACCCGCCAGAAGTCCAGCGCCTCGCCGACCTGCAGCCGGTGCGGGTCGCGCCGGCCGCGGCGCAGCCCGACGCCGCCGACCAGCCGGTCCATCCAGCCGCGCACCGACCAGGCCAGCGGGAACGAGTACCAGCCGTGCTCGCCGCCGACGCCCTCGATGACCCGCCACAGCGCCGACGGCGGCGCGTCCACCGTCCGCTCCCGCAGATCGGTGTACGCGGTGCCGCCGGACCAGTGCGGGTCCGACGGCAACGGCTCGGCGGGCGCGTCCGGCCCGCTCGCGTTCGACCAGCGCGTCTCCACCTGCGCGTCCCGCACCTTCGTCAGCGCCAGCGCGACCGCCTGGTCGAAGCCGATCAGCCCGTCCGGCGGGTCCGGCACGTACCGGGCGATGTCGTGCTCGTGCGCCACCGCCTCGTGCACCAGGCTCTCCACGAGCGGCCGGGCGATCGCGTTCGGCACCGGCGTGATCAGGCCGACCCAGTGCGAGGAGAGCGACGGGGTGAGCGGGCGTACCGGCAGGATGACCCGGCGCCGCAGCCCGGCGACCCGGGCGTACCGCTGCATCATCTCGGCGAACGTCAGCACGTCCGGGCCGCCGATGTCGAAGGCCCGGTTCACGTCGGCCGGCAGGTGCGCGCAGCCGGCCAGGTAGCGCAGCACGTCCCGGACCGCGATGGGCTGGATCCGGTTGCGCACCCAGCGCGGGGTGACCATCGCCGGGAGCCGCTCGGTCAGGTAGCGCAGCATCTCGAACGACGCCGAGCCGGACCCGATGATCACGGCGGCGCGCAGCACCGCCGTGGGCACGCCGCTGTCCAGCAGGATCCGCGCGACCTCCGCCCGGGACCGCAGGTGCGCCGAGGGCAGCCCTTCGCGCTCCGCCGGCTCCGGCCCGCCGAGATACACGATCCGGCGTACGCCCGCGGCGCGCGCCGCCTCGGCGAAGTTCGTCGCCGCCTCCCGGTCGGCCGCCTCGAACCCGCGCTGGCCCAGCGAGTGGACCAGGTAGTACGCCACCTCCACGCCCTCGAACGCGGCCGGCAGCGTCTCCGGCCGGCGCAGGTCACCCTCGACGATCTCCGCCTCGGCCGCCCACGGCACGTCCCGCAGCCGCCCGGCGGTCCGGGCCAGGCAGCGTACGGTGTGCCCCTCGGCCAGCAGCCGGGGCGCGAGGCGTCCGCCGATGTAGCCGGTAGCACCGGTGACGAGGCATCTCACGGCCTCCAGTGTGCGGCTCCGTAGACTCCTTCGCTGTGGAGAACGCGAGGGACACCTTCTGGGGACCGGACTTCCAGCAGCTCAGCACCGTCGACCCGGAGATCGCCGAGGTGGTGCTGGGTGAGCTGGACCGGCTGCGCGGCGGCCTGCAGCTGATCGCCAGCGAGAACCTGACCTCGCCCGCGGTGCTGGCCGCGCTGGGCTCCACGCTCACCAACAAGTACGCCGAGGGCTACCCGGGGCGGCGCTACTACGGTGGCTGCGCCGAGGTGGACCGGGCCGAGGAACTGGCCGTCTCCCGGGCGAAGGAGCTGTTCGGCGCCGAGCACGCGAACGTGCAGCCGCACTCCGGGGCGAGCGCCAACCTGGCCGCGTACGCCGCCCTGGTGCAGCCGGGCGACACGGTGCTGGCGATGGACCTGCCGCACGGCGGGCACCTGACCCACGGCAGCCGGGTGAACTTCTCCGGCAAGTGGTTCCACCCGGTCGGCTACACCGTCCGGCGGGACACCGGGAGGATCGACTACGACGAGGTACGCGACCTGGCCCGCGCGCACCGGCCGAAGATGATCATCTGCGGCGCGACCGCGTACCCGCGCCTGATCGACTTCGCCCGCTTCCGGGAGATCGCCGACGAGGTCGACGCGTACCTGATGGTGGACGCCGCCCACTTCATCGGCCTGGTGGCCGGCGGCGCGATCCCGTCCCCGGTGCCGTACGCCGACGTGGTCACCGCGACCACCCACAAGGTGCTGCGCGGCCCGCGCGGCGGCATGATCCTCTCCCGCGAGCCGCTCGCGGCCCGGGTCGACAAGGCGGTCTTCCCCTTCACCCAGGGCGGCCCGCTGATGCACGCCGTCGCCGCCAAGGCGGTCGCGCTGCGCGAGGCCGCGCAGCCCGAGTTCCGCACGTACGCCGCCCAGGTGGTCACCAACGCCCGCGCGCTCGCCGACGGGCTGGCCGCGGAGGGGCTGCCGCCGGTCTCCGGCGGCACCGACACCCACCTGGCCCTGCTCGACCTGCGCGAGACCGGCGTGACCGGCGCCCAGGCCGAGGCCCGCTGCGACGCCGCCGGCATCACGCTCAACAAGAACGCGATCCCGTACGACCCGCAGCCGCCCTCGGTCGCCTCCGGCATCCGGGTGGGCTCGCCGAGCGTCACCACCCAGGGCATGCGCGAGGGGGAGATGCGCCGGATCGCCACGCTGATCGGGCGGGCGGTGCGGACCGATCCGGAGTCCCCCGGTGGCGGCGACGAGCTGACCCGGATCGCCGCCGACGTGACCGAGCTGGTCACCGAGTTCCCGGCGTACCCCCGTGGCTGAGCCCGGGACGCACGCGGCGGAGGCGGCCGCGGACCGCGGCTGGCGACTGCGCCACCTGCCGGTGCTGCTGGCGGCGGTCGCGGTGCTCGCTGCTGCCGCGGCGGTGGCCGGCGGGGTGTGGCGTGGCGCGGACGGCGCGCTCGGCGCGGCGGCCGGGGTGGCCGTCACGGCTGCCAGCTACACGCTCACCACAGTGGTCCTGGCCTGGGCGGACTCCAAGGACCCGCAGCTCGTGCTGCCGTTCGGCCTGGGCCTGTACGTCGCCAAGATCACCGCGCTCGGCGGCGTGATGGTGCTGGTGGCGTCGACCGGCTGGCCGGGACTGATCCCGTTCGCGCTCGGCATCGCCGCGGGTGTCGTGGTGTGGACCGGTGTGCACGTCTGGTGGCTCACGACCGTCCATGCCCGACGGATGCCGCGCTGAGGCGTCCCACCCTTCGGGCGACGCGCGGTTCTGTCCGCGATCGGTCATTCTCTCAGTGGCGGGGGAGGAGTACCGTGCCTCCAGACGACTTCGCCCGCCCGTGTCCCACACAACCAGGTTGTGCGGGGGGTGAGGCACAGCCTCTTCTGCTCGACTGATATCGTTCGCCCCGTCATGGCCGGTGACCAGAAACCCCCCAGCACTGGCGGCCCGGGCGACGTTCCGTCCGGTGCCGGTCAGGGTTGGACCGCGCTCTCATACCTCATCGGGGGCATGCTCGTCTGGGGTTTCATCGGCTGGCTGGTCGACCGTTGGCTCGACACCGGCGGCGTCGCCACCGGTATCGGGGTCGTGCTCGGCATGGCCGGGGGGATCATCCTGGTCGTCCGCCGACTGGGCACGCCTACTTAGGAAGGGACGCGGTGTTCGGACAGGCGAACGTCCTGGCTCAGGGCCAGGCGGAATTCCCACCCAGTGTGGGGGACTTCTACCTGCCCAGCATCCTGCCCTGGGGTGCGGAGAACTCGTACTGGTTCACCAAGATCACGGCGATGGTGTGGATCGCCGTCGGTATCTTGATCATCTTCTTCCTGGCGACGTACCGGAAGCCGCAGCTCGTCCCCACCAAGAAGCAGTGGTTCGCCGAGTCGATCTACGGCTTCGTGCGCAACAACATCGCAGTGGACATGATCGGGCACGCGGGAGTGCGGTTCGCGCCGTACTTCACCACGCTCTTCTGCTTCATCCTGCTGACGAACTTCTTCGCGATCGTGCCGTTCTTCCAGATCTCGCCGAACTCGCACATCGCGTTCCCGGCCATCCTCGCCGTGATCAGCTACGTGATGTTCATCTGGGTCGGCATCCGGCACCACGGCTTCGTGAAGTACGTCAAGGCCTCTCTGGTCCCGCCGGCGCCCTGGTACATCCTGCCGCTGCTGGTCCCGATCGAGTTCTTCTCGACGTTCCTGGTCCGGCCGTTCTCGCTGGCCGTCCGTCTCTTCGCGAACATGTTCGCCGGCCACATGCTCCTGCTGGTCTTCACGCTCGGCGGGTTCGCCATGCTCAGCGCCAACGTCTGGCTGGCACCGGTGTCGGTGCTGTCCTGGGTGATGACGATCGCGCTGACCTTCCTCGAGTTCCTGGTGATCTGTCTGCAGGCGTACGTCTTCACGGTGCTGACCGCCAGCTACGTGCAGGGCGCCCTCGCCGACGAGCACTGATCCGATCTTTCGCACCAACCGTTGTCGTCCCGCGTGACCGTCACGCGTGATAACCAGGAGGAACCAACCAATGGACATCTACGCCGCGGTAGAGGGCAGCACCGCCGCCATCGGCTACGGTCTCGCGGCCATCGGCCCGGGCATCGGCGTGGGCCTGGTCTTCTCGGCCTACATCCAGTCGACCGCCCGCCAGCCGGAGTCGTCCCGGATGACCCTTCCGTACGTCTGGATCGGCTTCGCCGTCATCGAGGCGCTGGCGCTGCTGGGCATCGCCTTCGGCTTCATCTGGGCCGGCTGAACCAGCCCCTTTGACCGGGAGGTTTTCCCATGTACTTCCTCGCCGCTGAGGGTGGTGAGACGACCCACAACCCGATCATCCCTGTCTGGCAGGAGATCGTGGTCGGGCTGGTCGCCTTCGGTGTCCTCTGCTTCGTGCTGATGAAGTTCGTCTTCCCGCGCATGGAGCAGACGTTCCAGGCCCGGGTGGACGCGATCGAGGGCGGCATCAAGCGAGCCGAGGCCGCGCAGGCCGAGGCGAACCAGCTGCTCGAGCAGTACCGGGCCCAGCTCGCGGAGGCGCGTACCGACGCCGCCAAGATCCGTGACGACGCCCGTGCCGACGCCGAGGGCATCCGCCAGGACATCCTCGCCAAGGCGCGCGAGGAGTCCGACCGGATCATCGCCGCCGGCAAGGAGCAGCTCGCCGCGGAGCGGGCCACCATCGTGCGCGAGCTGCGCACCGAGGTCGGCACCATCGCGGTGGACCTGGCCAGCAAGATCGTCGGTGAGTCGCTCGCCGACGAGGCGCGTCGCAAGGGCACCGTCGACCGGTTCCTGAGCGGTCTCGAGAGCACGGGGGCCCGCTGATGCAGGCCGCCAGCCGGGAGTCGTACTCCGCCGGGGCCGAGCGCCTCGACGCGTACGCCCGCGGCGCGGAGCCGTCGGCGGTGGCCTCCACCGCCGACGACATCCTCTCCGTCGCCGCCCTGCTGCGGCGCGAGCCGCGGCTGCGCCGGGCGCTGTCCGACCCGGCGCGCTCGGGTGAGGACCGCACCGCTCTGCTCACCGGGATCCTGAGCGGCAAGGTCGGCGCGGACGCGGTCGACCTGCTCACCGTGCTGGTCTCCGGTCGCTGGTCGGCCTCGTCGGAGCTGCTCGACGGCGTCGAGCAGCTCGGCGTGGAGGCGCTCCTGGCGAGCGCCGACTCGACCGGCGAGCTGGGCGAGGTCGAGGACGAGCTGTTCCGCTTCGGGCAGGTCGTCTCCGGCTCCGGCGAGCTGTCCAACGCGCTCTCCGACCCGATGGCCTCGGTGCAGCGGCGGGCCGAACTGGCCCGGCAGCTGCTCGCCGGCAAGGCCCGGCCGGTCACCGTCCGCCTCGTCGAGGCCGCGCTCGCCGGCTTCGGGGGACGCTCCTTCACCGGTGCGCTCACCCGGCTGGTCGAGCTGGCCGCCGACCGGCGGGACCGTCAGGTCGCTTACGTGACCGTGGCGGCTCCGCTGAACGACGAGGAGGAGCGACGCCTCGGCGCCCGCCTCTCCCAGATGTACGGTCGGGAGGTGTCCGTCAAGCAGACGGTCGACCCCGACGTGCTCGGCGGAGTGCGCGTACAAGTCGGATCCGACCTGTACGACGGGACCGTCCTGCGCCGCCTCAACGAGACCCGCAACGCGCTCGCGAAGCGCTGACCAGCGTCTTAGCAGCCCTGATTCGACGCCATCGGACCGGTCGGTACTAGGTATCCCGGGCCCCTGATACTTAAGGAAGCAGAGGATGGCCGAGCTGACCATCTCGACGGAGGAGATCCGCGGCGCCCTGGAGCGCTACGTCTCCTCCTACACGGCCGACGTCTCCCGCGAGGAGGTCGGCACCGTCGCCGACGCCGGTGACGGCATCGCCCACGTCGAGGGTCTCCCCTCGACCATGACCAACGAGCTCCTGGAGTTCGAGGACGGCACGCTCGGCGTGGCGCTGAACCTCGACGTCCGGGAGATCGGTGTCGTCGTCCTCGGTGACTTCGGCGGGATCGAAGAGGGTCAGCGCGTCAAGCGCACCGGCCGCGTGCTCTCCGTGCCGGTCGGCGACGCCTTCCTCGGGCGCGTGGTGAACGCGCTCGGCGAGCCGATCGACGGCCTCGGCGACATCGCCAACGAGGGCTTCCGCGAGCTGGAGCTCCAGGCTCCGAACGTGATGTCCCGCAAGTCGGTCGACGAGCCGCTCCAGACGGGTATCAAGGCCGTCGACGCGATGACCCCGATCGGCCGCGGCCAGCGCCAGCTGATCATCGGTGACCGCAAGACCGGCAAGACCACCGTCGCGCTGGACACCATCCTGAACCAGCGTGAGAACTGGCGCTCCGGCGACCCGAAGAAGCAGGTCCGCTGCATCTACGTCGCGATCGGCCAGAAGGCCTCCACCATCGCCTCCATCAAGGGGACGCTGGAGGAGGCGGGCGCGATGGAGTACACCACCATCGTCGCCTCCCCGGCCTCCGACCCGGCCGGCTTCAAGTACCTCGCCCCCTACACCGGCTCGTCCATCGGGCAGCACTGGATGTACGGCGGCAAGCACGTCCTGATCGTCTTCGACGACCTGAGCAAGCAGGCCGAGGCGTACCGCGCCGTGTCGCTGCTGCTGCGCCGCCCGCCGGGCCGCGAGGCCTACCCGGGTGACGTCTTCTACCTGCACTCGCGTCTGCTGGAGCGCTGCGCCAAGCTCTCCGACGAGCTGGGTGGCGGCTCGATGACCGGTCTGCCGATCATCGAGACCAAGGCGAACGACATCTCGGCGTTCATCCCGACCAACGTCATCTCCATCACCGACGGCCAGATCTTCCTCGAGACCGACCTGTTCAACCAGGGCGTCCGGCCGGCCATCAACGTCGGCACCTCGGTCTCCCGGGTCGGTGGCGCCGCGCAGGTGAAGCCGATGAAGAAGGTCGCCGGCTCGCTGCGGCTGAACCTGGCCCAGTTCCGCGAGCTGGAGGCGTTCGCCGCCTTCGCCTCCGACCTGGACCGGGCCTCCCGGGCCCAGCTGGACCGCGGTTCCCGCCTGGTCGAGCTGCTCAAGCAGCCGAACTACTCGCCGTACCCGGTGCAGGAGCAGGTCGTCTCCGTCTGGGCCGGCACCGAGGGCAAGCTGGACGACGTCCCGGTCGGCGAGGTCCGCCGCTTCGAGTCGGAGTTCCTCCAGTACCTCCGGCACAAGCACGAGGGCGTCCTGGCCGGGATCGCGGACAACAAGTGGGACGACGACATCATCTCCTCGCTCGACTCCGCGATCGCCGAGTTCAAGCAGGTCTTCCTGGGCAAGGAGGACGAGGTCCGGGTCAACGACGCGCCGGCGAAGCCGCTGGAGGGCGACCAGACCCGTGAGACGGTGACCCGCTTCCGCGACGGCACCACCGACCGCCCGGCCGAGAGCTGATCCCATGGCCGCCCAGGTACGCGTTCTCCGGCAGCGGATCCGTTCCGCCAAGGGGATGAAGAAGATCACCAAGGCGATGGAGCTCGTCGCGACGAGCCGCATCGCCAAGGCCCAGGCCAAGGTGGCGGCGTCGCTGCCGTACGCCGAGGCGATCACCGGCGTGCTGACGGCGCTGGCCTCGAACGCGCGGATCGACCACCCGCTGCTCACCCCGCGCGAGCGGGTGCGGCGGGCGGGCGTCCTGCTGGTCACCGCCGACCGGGGCCTGGCCGGTGGTTACAGCTCGAACGCGATCCGGACCGCCGAGTCGCTGATCGCCCGCCTGCGTGCCGACGGCAAGGAGCCCGTGCTCTACGTCATCGGCCGCAAGGGCGTGGCGTTCTACCGGTTCCGCAACCGGCAGATCGCCGCCAGCTGGACGGGCTTCTCCGAGCAGCCGTCGTTCGAGGACGCCCGCGAGGTCGGTGAGACGCTGATCAAGGCGTTCACCGCCGGCGCGGACGACACCGACAACGACGCCGGCGCCGACGGGATCCTCGGCGTGGACGAACTGCACATCGTCTACACCGAGTTCAAGTCCCTGATGACGCAGAACCCGGTGACCCGGATCGTCGGTCCGATGCAGGTCGAGGACCGGCCCCGGTCCGAGGGCCTGCTGCCGGCGTACGAGTTCGAGCCGGAGCCGGAGTCGCTGCTCGACGCCCTGCTGCCGAAGTACATCAACACGCGGATCTACGCGGCGTTGCTGGAGTCGGCGGCCAGTGAGTCGGCCGCCCGTCGGCGGGCGATGAAGAGCGCCACCGACAACGCCGAAGAGATGATCGAGAAGTACACGCGTGAGATGAACTCGGCCCGTCAGGCCGGCATCACCCAGGAGATCAGTGAGATCGTCGGCGGCGCGAACGCGCTGGCCGCGTCGGGAAGTGAAGTGTGATGACTGTATCCGCAGTTGAGACCAAGACGGCCACGGGTCGCGTGGTCCGGGTCATCGGCCCGGTCGTCGACGCCGAGTTCCCGCGCGACGGCATGCCGGAGCTGTTCAACGCCCTGCACGTCAACGTGACGCTCTCCGGCGGCGAGAAGACGCTGACCCTGGAGGTCGCCCAGCACCTGGGTGACAACCTGGTCCGCGCCATCTCGATGCAGCCGACCGACGGCCTGGTCCGCGGCACCGAGGTGCGCGACACCGGTGCGCCGATCAGCGTGCCGGTGGGCGACGCGGTCAAGGGCCACGTGTTCAACGCGATCGGCGAGTGCCTCAACCTCACCGAGGGCGAGACCATCCAGGCCGACGACCGGTGGGGCATCCACCGCAAGGCCCCGGCCTTCGCGGACCTGGAGCCGAAGACCGAGATGCTGGAGACCGGCATCAAGGTCATCGACCTGCTCGCCCCGTACGTCAAGGGCGGCAAGATCGGCCTGTTCGGCGGCGCGGGCGTGGGCAAGACGGTGCTCATCCAGGAGATGATCACCCGTGTGGCCCGGAACTTCGGTGGTACCTCGGTCTTCGCCGGCGTGGGTGAGCGCACCCGCGAGGGCAACGACCTCATCGCCGAGATGACCGAGTCGGGCGTCATCGACAAGACCGCGCTGGTCTACGGCCAGATGGACGAGCCGCCGGGCACCCGCCTGCGGGTCGCGCTGTCGGCCCTGACCATGGCGGAGTACTTCCGTGACGTGAAGAAGCAGGAGGTGCTGCTCTTCATCGACAACATCTTCCGCTTCACCCAGGCCGGCTCCGAGGTGTCCACGCTGCTCGGCCGTATGCCGAGCGCTGTGGGTTACCAGCCGACCCTGGCCGACGAGATGGGCGAGCTCCAGGAGCGGATCACCTCCGTCCGGGGCCAGGCCATCACCTCGATGCAGGCGATCTACGTGCCCGCCGACGACTACACCGACCCGGCGCCGGCCACCACGTTCGCCCACCTCGACGCGACCACCAACCTGGAGCGGTCGATCTCCGACAAGGGCATCTACCCGGCCGTGGACCCGCTGGCGTCCTCGTCCCGGATCCTCGCCCCGGAGTTCGTCGGCGAGGAGCACTTCGCCGTCGCCACCGAGGTGAAGCGGATCCTGCAGCGCTACAAGGACCTGCAGGACATCATCGCCATCCTCGGTATCGAGGAGCTCTCCGAGGAGGACAAGCTCACCGTCGGCCGCGCCCGCCGGATCGAGCGGTTCCTCTCGCAGAACACGTACGCGGCGGAGCAGTTCACCGGCGTGCCCGGCTCGACGGTCCCGATCGCCGAGACCATCGACGCCTTCCGCCGGATCAGCGAGGGGGAGTTCGACCACTTCCCGGAGCAGGCGTTCTTCATGTGCGGCGGCCTGGACGACCTTCGGGCCAAGGCCAAGGAGCTGATGGGCGAGGAGGGCTGAGAGCCCGCTCACAACCCACGAGGGCCGTCCCGGCGAAAGCCGGGGCGGCCTTCGCCTTTTCGGGCCCCCGCACTACCAGATGCCCGGTTCTCCAGCAAGCAGTTCGCCGGATCGCGCGGTACCGTTCCTGACACGACTTCACATCCGGCCGTTGATCTCTGCAACCAAACGGACCCCCGCGCCCGTCTTCCTACCCGTGGGCGCGACGATTGGAGATGCTCGTGGGTGGTAAGGGCGGCGCCGATCGCGGCAAGCGGTCCATGTGGCGCGGCGTGCCCCGGTGGGCCCGCGTCTGCACGATCCTGGGCATCGTCATGGTGGTGCTCAGCGGCTCCGTGCTGATCGGCTCCCGCGCCCTCGTCGCCCGCTACGAGGGATCTGTCGGCAAGGCCGACCTCTTCGGTGACCAGGCCGCCGGCGCCAACGAGAAGAAGAGCGACATCAAGGGCCCGCTCAACATCCTGCTCGTCGGTGTGGACCCCCGCACGTCGACCGCCCGCCCGCTCGCCGACTCGATCATGGTCCTGCACGTGCCCGCCACCATGGACCGCGGCTACCTCTTTTCGCTCCCGCGCGACCTGCGGGTGGACATCCCGGAGTTCCCCAAGGCCGACTACTCGGGCGCCAACGACCGGCTCAACGCGGCCATGTCGCACGGCAGCAACGTGCCCGGGCAGAACCCCAGCACCGCGCAGGGCTTCGAGCTGCTCGCCAAGACCGTGCAGGGGGTCACCGGCATCAAGCGCTTCGACGCCGGGGCGATCATCAACTTCAGCGGCTTCAAGAAGATCGTCGACGCCATGGGCGGCGTCGACATGTACATCGAGCGGGAGGTGCGCTCCGAGCACCTCCAGCCGGACGGCACGCCGCGCCAGCTCAAGCCCGGCGGCGGTGGCTACCTGGGCCCGCAGGCCGTGTACAAGAAGGGCAACGCCCACCTCGAGGGCTGGCAGGCGCTTGACTACGTCCGGCAGCGCTACCCGAAGAACGGTGTGCCGGACGCCGACTACGGCCGGCAGCGGCACCAGCAGCAGTTCGTCAAGGCGATGGTGAGCCAGGCGTTCAGCGCCGACGTGGTGGCCAACCCGGTCAAGCTGGATCGGGTGCTGCGCGCGGCCGGGAAGTCCCTGGTGTTCAACGGCCGGGGCAGCAGCGTCGTCGACTTCGGCCTGGCGCTGAAGGACATCCGGCCCGAGGCGATCGAGACGATCAAACTGCCGGGCGGCCCGATCGGCAGCGGCAGCAACTACCGGGGCGAGCAACTGCTCGAACCGGCGGAGGACTTCTTCACCGCTCTGCGTACCGAACAGCTCGACGCGTTCCTGCTGGAGCACCCCGACTTCAAGCAGAAGACCAAGTAGCCTGAGCGGGTGCGGGGCCGTGGTGGTCCGGCTCTCACCACCCGCGTTGGGTGGGCTGCGGGGTCGCGACTAGACTTTCGGCAATCCGCCGCCGCAGCAAGGAGACAGCGTGGCACAGCAGCTTCACGTCGAGCTCGTAGCCGTCGAGGAGAAGGTCTGGACCGGCGAGGCCGAGATGGTCGTCGCCCGGACGACCGAGGGTGAGCTCGGTGTGCTGCCAGGGCACGCACCGCTGCTCGGCCAGCTCGCCGAACCCAGCCAGGTACGCATCAAGCAGGCCGGTGGTCAGCAGGTCGCGTACGACGTGGCCGGCGGCTTCCTGTCGGTGACCGGTGAGGGCGTCACGGTCCTCGCCGAGAGCGCAACCCCCGCCACCCCGGCCCGCTGAGCCGACCCGCCGATGGAGATCGTCGAAGGGATCGGAATCGGCGTCGCGATCGTCGTCGTCGCGCTTCTGATCCTCTTCATCCGGCGGGCCCTGTTCACGCGTAGCGGTGGCATCATCCGGCTGAGCGTCCGGGTCAACACGATCCTCGACGGTCGTGGCTGGTCACCCGGGTTCGGTCGCTTCGTGGGCGACGAACTCCGCTGGTACCGCATGTTCAGCTTCGCGCTGCGCCCCAAGCGGGTGCTCTCCCGCAAGGGGCTGGCGGTCGAGCGCCGTCGGCTGCCCGAGGGGCAGGAGCGCATGTCCATGCCCGCCGAGTGGGTGATCCTGCGCTGTACCAGCCACCACGCGCCGATCGAGATCGCCATGGCGCGATCCACTGTCACCGGATTCCTGTCCTGGCTCGAGGCCGCCCCACCCGGGGCGGTCTCGCCGCGTCTGGCCTCCCAGGACTGGCCCGCCGCCTGACCCCCCCCGCCCTCCCCGGGGTCACGGGGGACGTGCCGGGGCGCCGCCGCTGACGCCGATCTTGGAGTTGTGGCGCCACAAGATGCCCGTTTCGCACCGTTAGCGAGGCACCACAACTCCAAGATCGCCGCACCCCCCCCGGGCCCCCCGCGATCTTGCACTTGAGGCCCCGGCAAACCTCGCGAACGGGACGCCTGGAGGGCTCGAACTGCAAGATCGCGCGGGCGATCCTTCGGGCGAGTGCTGGCGTCGCGCTCCCGCCCGGCCAGCCCTGCCCGGGCCAGCCCCGCCTGGGTCGGGTCGATCATGAACTTGGCGGCATTTGGTGTCCGGTTTGTCGCCGCTAACCTCATGATCGACTGCCTGGGGCGGGTGGCTGTGGTGCCGCCCGTGCACGCGAGCCCGTCCCAGGCGCCCTCCGCCGCCTGGCGACCCGAGCCATCCGTAGATCTTGGTACGAAACGGCCCCCACGAGGGCACTTTCGTACCAAGATCTACGGCTGTTCCTGGAATGCGGACATGTGTCTCGGTGGTGCCGGGTCCGGGGGCGTGTGGGTGGGGGTGTTCGGGTCGGGGGTGGTGGGCGGCACTCTGGTGGCGGAATCGTGGGCGGGTGGGTGGCGTTGTAACCGGGTGAACGACCGAGCACCGGCCGCGCCCCTGAGAGGCCGGCAGGCCTGTGGGAACAGACCCGGCGGGCTGGTCGTTGAACCCGGTTCCGACGACGTGAGCCGGCCCGGGAATGATGCCGGGGCCGAGGTCGTTGGACATGCTTCCGGCGCCGCGCAGTGGCACCCCCTGTGCCCCGCGAGCAGCCGGATCCCCCGAAGACTTTTTGAGCGCCTGACGGTGCCCACGTATCCCGTCCCCCGCGGGTGCGTCGACCCCCGAATGGAGCACTTGTGATGAACACGATTCTGCGTAAGAGCGTTCTGGGTATTGCTGGTCTGGCTTTCA